>JBOFWE010000069.1:0-4970 GCA_051653465.1 Selenomonadaceae bacterium
GGGCCTGTTCCTTAACGGTATCTTCGGCTTTTTCGACCAAGGCGAGTTCAATGGCAGAGAGAATATCGTAAACGGTAATTGTTGCCGGAGCCTGCACAAGCTGGTAGCCACCCTGTGCCCCTTTGATTGAAGTGACAAGTCCGGAACGTTTTAATAAAGAAAAAACCTGTTCAAGGTAAATCTTGGAAATCCCCAATTTTTCAGCGATGCTGATGATAGTAATTGGGCTGCCAGTCCGATAGTTTTGGGCGATGTAAGACATGGCCGCGAGTCCATAGCGTCCTTTAGCAGAAATTTTCATATTTAATCACTCTTTTCATACTTGTAATATATGTTTTTTATATCATATAAAAATTTGGAGCAAAAGTCAATGACCAGCTTTTTAGGTATGTTTTATAGTATTTTTTAAGAAGTGTTGACAACAGGAAGAAATAAAGTTACAATGTAAGCATATTAAACCTATATGTTTTAAATAGACGAGAACGACAATAGATAAAACGGGGGGAATTATTATGGGGAAAATTTATCAGAATATTACAGAGCTTATTGGTGGAACGCCACTGCTCAGAGCATCTAATTACATCAAAAAACATGAATTGGAAGCGGATATTTTAGTGAAATTGGAATATTTCAATCCGGCGGGCAGCGTAAAGGATCGGATCAGTAAGGCGATGATCGAAGAAGCCGAGGCAAAGGGCCTGATCAATAAGGATTCGGTCCTGATTGAACCGACCAGTGGCAACACCGGAATTGGGCTGGCAAGTATCGCGGCAGCCCGTGGCTATCGAGCCATTTTAACGATGCCGGAAACCATGAGTGTTGAACGCCGTAACCTGCTTAAAGCTTATGGTGCCGAAATTGTACTGACCGACGGAGCGGCCGGCATGCGTGGAGCAATAGCAAAGGCGGAAGAATTGGCCAAAGAAATTCCGCATGCCTATATACCGTCACAGTTCACGAATCCAGCAAATCCAGCGGCGCATCGGGCGACAACCGGGCCGGAAATATGGGAAGACACGGAAGGCAAAGTCGATATATTTATCGCTGGTATCGGCACCGGCGGAACCTTAACCGGTGTTGGCGAATATTTAAAAGAAAAAAATCCGGCGGTCAAAATTGTTGCCGTTGAACCGGCGGATTCGCCAGTTTTATCGAAAGGCGTCGCCGGGCCCCATAAAATTCAGGGCATTGGTGCCGGCTTCATACCGGAAACCTTGAACACAAAGATTTATGATGAAATCATTGCCGTTGAAAATGAAGAGGCATTTCTTTATGGGCGCGAATTTGCCCGGACGGAAGGGGTATTAGTAGGTATTTCTTCGGGGGCGGCTTTTGCGGCGGCAGTCGAATTGGCGAAAAGACCGGAAAACCAAGGGAAAACAATTGTAGCACTGTTGCCCGATACCGGTGACCGCTATCTTTCCACACCACTGTTCAGTGAATAAATAAATTTTGTAGGACTCTTGCTTAGCGGCAGGAGTCTTTTTTTATAAAAAAATGATATTGAAAATCATTATCGTTTGATATATAATGAGACCAAGAACGATAAAAGGAGCGAGCAGGGATGAGAAGAAACCGGTTTTTTGAACAGCAGCTGGCACTACATGGTGCGGCCACTTTGGCCGGAATAAAGCCTGCCAGTCTGATCTGCTTGTCTTCAGCGCAGATGAGCAGTCTTTCTTCGCAGCTAAAGGAATATCAGGGTTGCTTTGCCTGTAAGGGCATCTCGCTGGAAGTTCTTTCGCATAAGGCCGAACGCGTATTGCTGCTCATCTATCGCCAAAGGGAGTTAAAAGCTCTTTTGACTCAACCGGGAAGCAGGCGCTTGCTGGCAGAGCAAGGGTATAGCTCTACTTCCACCTTATTCGACTGCTTGCAGGGCCTGCGGCAGCGGCTGGCCACGGTGGCAGGGTTCCCACATGAAATCGGGCTGTTTTTAGGCTACCCCTTGGCTGATGTCTGTGGCTTTATAGAAAATCACGGGAAAAACTTCAAAGCCTGTGGCTACTGGAAGGTCTATGCTGACCTTGACGAAGCGAAAAAAATTTTTGAGGAATATTCCGAATGCAGCCGAGCCTTTTGCCGCCACTGGAGGGCCGGTGGCTTTATTGGCGAGCTGGCAGCTGCTGTTTAGGATGAAGGAAAAAGGAGTGATGGATGTATGGGAAAAGTAGCAGTTGTGTATTGGAGCGGGTCTGGGCATACAGCCGCAATGGCAAAAGAGATTGCAGCCGGAGCC
This sequence comes from Selenomonadaceae bacterium, assembly GCA_051653465.1. Classification (GTDB taxonomy): domain Bacteria; phylum Bacillota; class Negativicutes; order Selenomonadales; family Selenomonadaceae. The sequence continues at coordinate 2,240 of JBOFWE010000069.1, forward strand.
GAAGCGGCCGGGACGGAGGTCAGTCTGTTCACAGCGACAGAGTTTTCACCAGTTGAGGCGGCAGGCTTTGATAAGATTGCCTTTGGCTGCTCGGCGATGGGGGCGGAAGAGCTGGAAGAAACTGAATTTTTGCCGATGTTTGAAGCTGTTGAACCCAGTCTTAGTGGAAAATTGGTAGCGCTGTTCGGTTCTTATGGCTGGGGGGACGGTGAATGGATGAAAAACTGGGAAGCTCGGATTCGGGCGCAGGGAACCCTTTTTGCAGAAGGGCTGATTCTCAACGAAGCTCCGGACGCCGAAGGCCTCGAAAAATGCCGGGCATTTGGCTGCGATTTTGGCGGAAGGTAAAAATACAAAATATAGAGGGGACAGGAGCGTAGTTGCTGCCTGTCCTTTATATGTTTTTACCTATCATTTTTATAAAAAGATACAATTTTACTTATTTTATAATAATGCTTATACTCTAAGTGTAGACAAAATGAATCCTCTCGGAAGAGGGCGAGAAAAAGGGGCGTTTTGATGGAAAATATAAAAAATATTCTGGTGCCAATCGATGGATCGGATCATTCGGCGGGCGCCCTTGTGCGCGGGCTGCAGCTGAGCCGGCAGCTTGAAGCAAAGCTGCACTTACTGCATGTCAAGGATGATCGAAATCCGGCAGCTTCGATGTATTTAGGGGATGCCCTTGAGGCGGCCACTGAGCGTTATGATAAGGAAATTCTGGAAAAGGCGCTGGCGTCCATCCCGGAACGAACGGCTGTGACGGCATTGCTCAAAACGGGCGATCCGGCTGATGAAATTCTCTCCTACTGTCAGGGTGAGAAAATTGATCTGATTGTAATGGGAACCCGTGGGCTGGGAGCAATTCAGGGGCGAATTTTTGGCAGTGTAAGCCAGCAAATTCTCAATGAGGCCAAATGCGATGTTCTGATAAAAAAATAAATTAGACGAAGGGTGGAGAGTTTTATGAAAGTCACAGTAATTGGAGCGGGGAATGTTGGAGCTACAGCAGCGAACGTGATTGCACTAAAAAATATTGCCAGTGAACTGGTGCTGCTCGATATTAAACCAGGGGTTGCTGAGGGCAAAGTGATGGATATGATGCAGACGGCACATATGCTGGGAATCGATACCCGGCTTATTGCCAGCAGCGATGATTATGTCAAGACGAAGGCGTCGGACATCATTGTCATTACTTCGGGGCTGGCCCGTAAGCCTGGAATGACACGCGAGGAACTGATCGACACGAATGCGAAGATTGTTGGCAGTGTAATGGAGCAATGTCTGGTGCACTCTCCGGAAGCGATCTTTATCATTGTTTCAAATCCGGCGGATACCCTCACCTATCTGGCGCTTAAGCGCAGCGGGCTGCCTAAAAATCGGGTGATAGGCATGAGTGGTGTCCTTGACAGCAACCGGTTCATTTATTTCCTGAGCCAGGCGATTGGCTGTCCGCCAGCAGATGTTGACGGTATGGTAATTGGCGTGCACGGGGATCTTATGCTGCCACTGGACCGGTTTGCTTTTTATAAGGGGATTCCGGTGACAGATCTACTCAGTAAAGAGCAGCTGGCAAGAGTTACGGAAGATACAAAGCAGGGGGGCGGAATTTTAACAAAATTACTCGGAACCTCAGCCTGGTATGCTCCGGGGGCCGCAGCAGCTTCAATGGTTGCAGCAATCGCCAGTGACTCAAAACGAATGCTGCCCTGTATTGCCTACCTTGAAGGGGAATACAAAGAACATGATGTCTGCGCCGGAGTACCGGTGATTTTAGGAAAATCCGGCATGGAAGGTGTGGTGGAACTTGCTCTGAGCGAAGAAGAACTTGCTCTTTTTGGACAAAGTGTGGCTGCTGTCCGCAAGACGAATGATAAAATAAAATAAAAGCTTGGCAGGCCTTGCTTCTGGCAATGTGCGGCCGGTAAAAAGATATGCCCGGTACCAACGTTTCTGGTTGGTGCCGGGCATATCTTTTTTTAAACATACTAAATATATATGATAATAAAAATATTTCTTGACAGCAGGCCGGGAAAAAATTATAATACAAACATAGAAAAACATATATGAATTATATGCTTTGGAGGTGGCCTATGGATTATGATTTTATAGCCCGAAGTATTCCGGTTTATGTAAAGGCGGCAGAATTAACCCTGCAGTTGTCTTTGCTGGGGATTTTTTTGTCATTGTTGGTTGGTTTGGTATGCGCGCTCATCCGCTATTATAAGGTAAAGTGTCTTGCGCCACTGGTGGCCCTCTATATTGAGTTATCCCGCAATACGCCCTTGCTGATACAGTTGTTTTTCCTTTACTATGGACTGGCAAAGTTCGGTATCAAATTAGAAGCTTACACCTGTGCCGTTTCCGGGCTGGCATTTCTGGGCGGATCCTATATGGCGGAAGCTTTTCGGGCCGGGCTTGAGGCGGTGGGGAAGGGGCAGCTTGAAGCTGGTATGAGTATAGGTTTGAGCAGGCCGCAGCTGCTGCGCTATGTTGTTTTGCCGCAGGCTTTAGCAGTTGCCGTGCCGGCGCTGGGGGCCAATGCGATATTTTTACTGAAGGAAACCTCGGTTGTTTCGGCTATCGCGTTGGCAGATCTGATGTTTGCGGCCAAGGATCTGATCGGCATGCATTACAAGACGACGGAATCCTTGCTGCTATTGGTGATATTTTATTTACTGCTCTTGCTGCCGTTGTCAGCAGCATTGACGAAGCTTGAAAGGAGGGTGCG
>JBOFWE010000070.1:0-1332 GCA_051653465.1 Selenomonadaceae bacterium
CATTACAAGACGACGGAATCCTTGCTGCTATTGGTGATATTTTATTTACTGCTCTTGCTGCCGTTGTCAGCAGCATTGACGAAGCTTGAAAGGAGGGTGCGTTATGGAGGGATTGGGAATTCATGTGATCTTTGAGGGACCAAATCTCAGTCGTTTACTCGGTGGACTGCTTGTCAGTTTGCGCATTGCCCTGGCGGCCTTGCTTATTTCGACGGCTGGCGGGATTGTTCTGGGGCTGCTTATGACCTCACGGCAGCGTCTGATTCGCTGGCTTTGCCGCTTTTACCTTGAGACCGTGCGTATCATCCCCATTCTCGTCTGGCTGTTCGTCTTCTACTTCAGCTTCACAAAAATCTTTTATATACATCTGCCAGCGGAGTTTATCGCAATTTTAGTGTTTTCTTTATGGGGAATAGCAGAACTGGGGGATTTGGTCCGCAGCGCGATAACGACACTGCCGTCGCATCAGCTGGAAAGTGGTATGGCACTTGGCCTCACGCGCCTGCAAGTATACTGGTGGGTAATTATGCCGCAGGCTTTGCGGCGACTGATCCCCTCGGCAATAAATCTGGCGACGCGTATGATTAAGACAACCTCACTGGTCGTATTGATCGGCGTGGTGGAAGTACTGAAGGTAGGGCAGCAGATCATCGAGGTTTCCATTTTATCGACGCCAACAGCATCTTTCTGGGTCTATGCTGTAATCTTTTTTCTCTACTTTATTGTCTGTTGGCCGATTTCTGCGTATTCAAAAAAACTGGAACAAAAGTGGCAAGCATGAGAGCGTTTAGGAGGTGATTGAAATGAAGCAAAGAGAAGCAGATAAAGTGCTGGAGGTCAGAGACTTGCAGAAATTTTATGGGGATAAGTTGATTTTGCAGGGCCTTGATCTTGAAATTTCCCGCGGCGAAGTTGTGGTGCTATTGGGGCCTTCGGGCTGCGGGAAGTCAACCTTTTTGCGGTGCTTAAATGGGCTGGAAGAAATTCAGTCCGGTACGATAAAACTTGGTGGAGAATTGATCAATGGGACGGCAACAAAATGGCCGCAGGTACGGCAAAAAATCGGTATGGTATTTCAAAGTTATGAATTGTTTCCACATATGACGGTGCAGGAAAATATCCTGCTGGGTCCGACAAAAGCGCAGGGACGAAGTGAGGCAGAGGTTCTGGCTCAGGCTGAAAAATTACTGGACCGCATAGGTCTGCTGGATAAGAAAAACGCTTACCCGTCGCAGCTTTCCGGCGGTCAAAAGCAGCGGGTTGCCATTGTACGGGCACTTTGCATGAATCCGGAAATCATGTTGTTTGACGAAGTAACCGCTTCGCTTGATC
>JBOFWE010000071.1:0-1498 GCA_051653465.1 Selenomonadaceae bacterium
CGGCAAATGTGGACGACCGCATAATCCAGCATTTTACCGTGGAAAACCGGCCCGAGGATGAGGCGGCAAAAGCCGCGGTGGCAACACTGCTCGATTATTTGCATGAGACGGTTAAAACCGATTTGACGCATCTCAATACCCTTACATATCTGGATGCCTCAGAAAATCTTGTTGTTGATACCTACACTCTGCGAAATCTTGAAATCACGCGCAATCTGCGTGATGGCGGCAAGAAGGACACGCTGCTCGATGTGCTTGATTTTACCCAGACGGCGATGGGGAGCCGCTTGCTGAAAAAGTGGCTGGAGTACCCGCTGCTCAACATCGGGCGGATCAATCAGCGCCTCGATGCAGTCGGTGAGCTGGTTGAGGGCTTTGCCCTGCGGGCGTCGCTTGGCGAACGGCTTAAGGAAGTGTATGACTTTGAACGGCTTTTGACCAGAATTGAGGTCGGGACGGCCAATGCCCGTGATCTGATTGCGCTCAAGCTTTCCCTGGCGATGCTGCCGCCGATCAAGGCGGAACTTTCGCCGGCCGGAGCAGGACTGCTGCAAAAATGCCGGGATGGCATCGATCTCTATGATGAGGTCGTCGATCTTTTGACCCGGGCAATTACCGATGAACCGGGATTTTCGGTGCGCGAGGGCGGAATCATCAAGGCCGGCTATAATGAGGAGCTTGATGAATACCGGCGAATCGCCCGCGACAGCAAGCAGCTGTTACAGGAAATGGAAGAAAAGGAAAAGGAAACGACCGGGATCCGGTCGTTGAAAATCGGCTATAACAAGGTGTTTGGCTACTATATTGAGGTCCGGCACAGCGGCACCGATGCCGTGCCGGTGACGTATGTCCGCAAGCAGACGCTGGCCAATGCAGAGCGCTATATTACGCCGGAACTCAAGGAGTTTGAGACAAAAATTCTCGGCGCGCAGGAAAAGATCGTTAATATTGAATACCAGCTATTTACGCAGGTGCGCGAGACGATCAAGAGCAAAATCAGCAGCATCCAGCAGACCGCGCAGAAAATCGCGGTCATCGATACGCTGGTCAGTCTGGCCGAGGCAGCCAGCCGCTATAACTACGTGCGGCCTCGCCTGGTGACCAATGGGGCAATTTCCATTAAGGACGGACGCCACCCGCTGGTAGAACGGATTTTAACGCGCGATCTGTTTGTTCCCAATGATACCAAGCTGGATCACTGCGACAGTGAAATCATCATCATCACTGGGCCGAATATGGCAGGTAAGTCAACGTATATGCGCCAGACTGCCCTGCTGACGCTGATGGCCCAGGTCGGCAGTTTCCTGCCGGCGCGGGAAGCCAGCGTTTCACCGGTTGACCGCATCTTTACCCGCATTGGGGCCAGTGATGACCTTGTCAGCGGGCAGAGTACCTTTATGGTTGAGATGAATGAAGTCGCACAGATTTTGAAATATGCCACGAAAAACAGTCTGGTAATTCTCGATGAAGTGGGCCGCGGGACGAGTACCTTTGACGG
>JBOFWE010000072.1:0-1185 GCA_051653465.1 Selenomonadaceae bacterium
GCCTTTGCAAGGGCAAGGGCGTCGGGCTTAAAATACGGGACTGGGATTATGCTTTACGGGAAAGAATATTGGAGGGTTTTATCATGGCAGACAAAGACGGCTACAAGGTAGCCAAGGATTATCATACGGATGTACCATTCGCAAATCAGAATGGATTTTACGTAAAAGGCGCAAATGCTTTAGATTGGGGTATGAAAAAGCATCTGGCGAATATATTTGATCAAAAAAGCGGCAATACAGTGATGTTTGCCTTCGATCATGGCTATTTCATGGGTTCGGTGGCAGGTCTTGAACGGCTTGATCTGCTGTTGCCGCAGCTGATGCCGAGTGTCGATGTGCTGATGTGTACGCGCGGGGCTCTGCGGACCAGTGTGCCACCAATGGGAAATACAGCGGTCGCCCTGCGTGTTTCCTCGGGATCGTCCATGCTCAATGACGATCTTTCGCATGAGGTTGTGGCGGTGGATATTGAAGATGCTGTTCGCTGCAATGCCGATTGCATGGCCGTACAGGGCTTTATCGGGGCCGATGGCCAGCTGCAGAGCATTGACAATTTGTCGAAAGTAATTAATGCCGGCATCCGGTACAGCATTCCGACGATGGGCGTTGTCGCTGTCGGCAAGGAAATGGAGCGCACTGACCGCTACTTTAAGCTGGCTACCCGCATTTTGGCGGAAATCGGCGTAAATATCGTGAAGACCTATTACTGCGAAAACTTTGAAGAAGTCGTCGCAGGTTGTCCGGTGCCGATCGTTGTTGCCGGGGGCAAGAAACTGCCGGAAGATGAGGCTATGACAATGGCGTACCATGCAATTTCCGAAGGCGCGCACGGATTGGATATGGGAAGAAATATTTTCCAGAGCCAGCATCCGGTAGCCATGGCTGAAGCGATCCGCAAGATTGTACACGAAAAAGCGACGGATAAGGAAGCCTATGCGTTTTACCAGGATGCCATCCATCGCTGATTGCTATACTCACATATTGAAAACAAAACCCTGCACTGTAATGATACGGTGCAGGGTTTTGTGTATCTCCGTATTTTGTTAAAAAAATAACGAAAATTATCTGGTTTATGGTAATATATGTTATATATCTAAATAAATAGCAGGGGTGATGTGGTATGCGGGCGGTAGTGACAAGGGTGTCGGAGGCTTCGGTGAGTATTGAGGGAGTTGTTACGGGGAA
>JBOFWE010000073.1:0-1108 GCA_051653465.1 Selenomonadaceae bacterium
CTTGTTAGCGACTAAGCAGGAACGCTTATTTCTTCCTGTAAAACTTATTATACGAGGAGTCAATAGCATGATGAAAACTATAAAAAAAGCACTGGGGATTGCCCTGACAGCATGGACCATAGCCGGAGCCGCATCGGTATTCTTTGAAACGTTACCAGCAGCAGAAGCTGCAAGCCGGGGGATGATGGACATTGAAGGAAACTATGCCATTGAATGGGCCTGGGGCGATTATTCGCCACGGTTTAAAATCGGTGGCGGTATGTTTGGACAATATCCTTATACCTATCAAGGCGAAGAATCTACATCCGATGGTTATAAACAGTATTATCTACAGGCAAATGATATCGATGGGAACTATACCAGTTGGATCATTAAAAGCTGCTCGCTTGATGGGCAGTTTGGGGTAAAAATCTATAAATATGCTGATGATGGCAGCGTGGCTTACCAAGGCAAGGGAATCTCGGTATATTAAATTGCAGCATAAGAAAAGGGCCGAGGAAGCCGAATGGCTTCCTTGGCAATGTACATAGGGGGCAAGTTATGGAACTCATCTTTTTAGCCGTATACGTAGGCTTTGGGTATAAAGCCAATCTGTGGGTAAAATATCACCTGATGAATGTCAGAGCAGAATATACATCAGATATTGGAAACTTTTATTTGTCTCGTATCATATGGGCCGTCTTATTAGGCTGGATATCTATTCCGGTTATGGTGATAGGAAAGCTTTTGGGAAAAGGAAAAGAATAAAAAAAAGCCTCCACAGATATGAGTGCTGTGGAGGCTTTTTTTGTTCCAGTGTTCCAACTGTTCCAATAGATTTCTCTTTATTAAAGAAATATGGACACCATATATGTTTCAGCAAAATTGTGTAACTGAAAGTCCCGATCATGCAGAGTATTACCAATCGGTATCCTGGTATAAGTAATACAATTAAAAAATACAATCATTTACAATTTTATATAATTTACTGCAAAGCTTGATTTGTTTTTTTATTATATGCTGATTGTATTTGAAAAATAATTATCAAAAAAATAATAAAAATTTAAATAAAACGTTGACGAATCTTAATGTGAAAAGAGAACAAAGCGCAGCGGAGTGATCTTGAACG
>JBOFWE010000074.1:0-1370 GCA_051653465.1 Selenomonadaceae bacterium
GATCAAGCGAAGCGGTTACTTCGTCAAACAACATGATTTCCGGATTCATGCAAAGTGCCCGTACAATGGCAACCCGCTGCTTTTGACCGCCGGAAAGCTGCGACGGGTAAGCGTTTTTCTTATCCAGCAGACCTATGCGTTCCAGTAATTTTTCAGCCTGAGCCAGAACCTCGGCCTCACTTCGTCCCTGCGCTTTTGTCGGACCCAGCAGGATATTTTCCTGCACCGTCATATGTGGAAACAATTCATAACTTTGAAATACCATACCGATTTTTTGCCGTACCTGCACCCATTTTGTTTCCGGCCCATTGATCAATTCTCCCCCTAGCTTTATCGTACCGGACTGAATTTCTTCCAGCCCATTTAAGCACCGCAAAAAGGTTGACTTCCCGCAGCCGGAAGGCCCCAATAGCACCACAACTTCACCGCGGGAAATTTCAAGATCAAGCCCCTGCAAAATCAACTTATCCCCATAAAATTTCTGCAGGTCTCTGACCTCCAGCACTTTATCTGCTTCTCTTTGCTTCATTTCAATCACCTCCTGAAAGCTCTCACCCTTGCCACTTTTGTTCCAGTTTTTTTGAATACGCAGAAATCGGCCAACAGACAATAAAGTAGAGAAAAAAGATTACAGCATAGACCCAGAAAGATGCTGTTGGCGTCGATAAAATGGAGACCTCAATGATTTGCTGTCCCACCTTCAGTACCTCCACCACGCCAATCAATACAACCAGTGAGGTTGTCTTAATCATACGCGTCGCCAGATTTATTGCCGAGGGGATCAGCCGCCGTAAAGCCTGCGGCATAATTACCCACCAGTATACTTGCAGGCGCGTGAGGCCAAGTGCCATACCACTTTCCAGCTGATGCGACGGCAGTGTCGTTATCGCGCTGCGGACCAGATCCCCCAGTTCTGCTATTCCCCATAAAGAAAACACTAAAATTGCGATAAACTCCGCTGGCAGATGTATATAAAAGATTTTTGTGAAGCTGAAGTAGAATACGAACAGCCAGACGAGAATGGGGATGATACGCACGGTCTCAAGGTAAAAGCGACAAAGCCAGCGAATCAGACGCTGCCGTGAGGTCATAAGCAGCCCCAGAACAATCCCGCCAGCCGTGGAAATAAGCAAGGCCGCCAGGGCAATGCGCAAACTGACAAGCAGTCCACCGAGTAAACGACTGAGATTTGATCCCTCAAAGATCACATGAATTCCCAATCCCTCCATAGCGCACCCTCCTTTCAAGCTTCGTCAATGCTGCTGACAACGGCAGCAAGAGCAGTAAATAAAATATCACCAATAGCAGCAAGGATTCCGTCGTCTTGTAATGCATGCCGATCAGATCCTTGGCCGCAAACATCAGATCTG
>JBOFWE010000075.1:0-4165 GCA_051653465.1 Selenomonadaceae bacterium
AAAAAAATAAAAAACCGGCTACAGCCGAAACACGCAAACGGGAAAAACCCGGCCGGGATATCTTTCTGATCATCTGCCTCGTATCGATTGTCTTTATTCTCGCCGCCACCTGGAGTATGATCGATATGATCGACCGCGGTATGTATATTTCACTGGCCCTGTCATTGCTCTTCACCTATATCAGCAAACATGCCGATCTGACAGAGCAACAGAACAAGCTTGTCATGATTGCCAGCCTGATCAGCATGGTCGCAGCCTTCTCTCTGTTTCTCAACAAACTGCTGGCCTAAAATCCGCCATAAAAAACGAGCTTTGACGTTAACGTCAAAGCTCGTTTTGCTTTATTTATGACAATCGCCGGCAGCATCTTCATAACAAAAGCTGCCAAGCTCCCATATAGTCCCTGTCAACGCCGTCCATGGTCGATCAGTGCTGACAAGCAGTGACGGTACGCATTCTTTTTCCGGAAAATACACGCTCGTGACAACCTTCTCACCCTGCTGTAAAAAGCATTCTACTACCGCCCGGTCAATAAAAAGCTGAACGCGCAGTGTTTCAGCTGCCGCAAGCTTAAATCGACGTACGCCTTTGCCCCCGAGCCGCAGCGAATTGCGATCAATACAGAATACCCCTGTCGCCGACTCATAGGAAAACATCAGCTTATCGGAACCAAAATAAAGTGTATAGGACACCGACTGTGACTTCCCCCAGACAAGCGTCAGATCGACCTCAGCCTGACGCGGCAAACAAATTTCAACGCGATCTTCACCGTTTACTGCCACTGGAAGCGCTGTTTGCCTGAGCCCTCTTAACTCCCGAGCCGGCTGCTGATAAATCCGGCCAGACTTAAGCGTAAGTTCCCGTGGCATCGTCAGCGAATACAACCAGCCCTCAGCCGCTGTCGGATATTCGCCCTCACGTTCCGGCATACCGATCCAGCCCAGAAGCAGCTTACGCCCTTGATGCTCCATTACCTGCGGCGCATAAAAATCAAATCCGTAATCAAGCTCCTCAAAACTGCCATGACAAAGCGACGGCGATCCCAGCTCAAGCTGCCCGCAGACATACCCGCTCTGGTAGAGATTTTGCCAACTATAAGCACGAGCCGGCAGTCCCTGCGGGGAAAACAGTAATACATCCTGCCCATCAAAGTCAAGCAGATTCGGGCATTCCCACATATAGCCAAAATTCTCCAGTGCAGTCTTTATTTCACCAACAAACGCCCAGTTGTCATCCTCCTGTTTATATAAGAGTGCCCGCCCGGATAAATTGTCGGTCTGAGCGCCCAGCACCATATACTTTGCCCCGCCGCGAAAAAACACATAGGGATCACGAAAATGCGCCGTATAACCCGGAGGCTGATGCGAAATCAGCACCCCCGCCTTGTGGATTGTGCCATCAGATTGAAACTCGCCCAGGCACTGATAAGATTCACGTTCGTTTTTTTTATTTTTTACATTGCCGGTATAAATGACACAAAGCCGCTCGTCTTCAACAAAGGCGCAGCCGCTATAACAGCCATCCTTGTCAAACCAGTCTGTCGGCTGCAGCGAAACTACCGGTGCTGTATAATGGATAAAATCACGGGTGGCCACATGGCCCCAGTGCTTATTCTTCTGTTCACAGCCGGCAGGATTCCATTGATAAAAAATATGATATTCTCCTTGATAAAAGCTCAGCCCATTTGGATCATTGATCAAACCACACGGCATTTCCAGATGAAAACCATTATGCCAGCGATGTGACCGCATTATTTCAGCTGCCCCCCGGGCAGTATTAACCCCCATATTCATTCCCCTTCCAGGGCCCGGACGCTTTCCCGCTCGATAAAAACCAGCGGTAAATCATTATTTGATGTCATTTCCTGCCCGTCAAGCAGGTCGAGCATTCCCTGGGCCGTTTTCATTCCAATCATTTCATAATTAAAGGCAATTGTTGTCAGTGCCGGATAAGATACGGCCCCTACCTCATAGCCGCCAAATCCGGCCAAAGAGATATCTTCCGGCACCCCTATGCCCGACTCATGCAAATAGCGCAATAAACCCAATCCAATATTATCGGTAGCACAGACAACTGCCGTTGGTCCAAAGGCAACGATTTCAGCTCCTTTATCATATGCACCGGCAAAGCTGAAGCCGGTTTCGACAAAAAACACCTCTGCCGCCGGATTCCCGCTGGTAAACGCTTCGACAAAACCAAGCCGCCGCTCTCGGCCAACCGCACAGTCCGCCTCAGTCACACCCGCAAATACAACCCGTCGATGTCCTTTTTGCCGCAGATATTCCCCCATCATACGCCCAGCCAACTTGTCATTGATTTTTACATAATGTACAGCCGGATGCTGCTGCCCCGTAAAGACAACAGGCAGGTCCAATGATTGCAGTAAATCCAGATGCCCATCGGTAATGGCAATCGAATCGACAATAATTCCATCGACCCCCTGCTGCTGCAGGCTTATGATGTTTGTTATCTCCTTCTGCTGGTCGAGGTCACTGACCAGCAAAATAGCCTGCCAGCCAGCGGGGCTCAATATATGGTTGATCCCGGCCAGCAGCTTGCCGACAGTCACCGAATCCATCCGCGGCAAAACGACGCCGATCAGTTTGCTATACTTCGTCTTTAGCCGTTTAGCAAAAAAATTGGACTGAAATCCGGTCTGATCAATGATCGCCCTTATCTTAACCGCTTTTTCCCGGCTCACATAACCATTATTTAAGTAGCGCGACACCGTACTCTTTGACACTCCGGCCATTGCGGCAATATCCTGAATTGTGCTCTTTTTTTCCATTAATCCAAAATCCCCCGTTTCTAAACACTCATTAACCATACCTATTCGTCAGAAACGGTAAAAGGCCTGCCCCGGTATCGATGCCGGCTTACTCTTCCGGCTTAAACAAGAAAAACGTAAGCGCAAAGGCAGTACCAAAGCCAACTGCATTGACAAAAAAATACTCCAGCAGATGATCCATGTACAAAAGCGTCCCCGGGATAACTGTTATTCCCATGCCGGTTCCCGCAAGCTGCAGCATGCCGGCACACATGCCGGCAGCCGCACCGCCGACCAGCGCATAAAAAAACGGCTTGACAAAACGCAGATTAATACCAAAAATTGCTGGCTCCGTAATGCCTAGAAAAGCCGGAATCGTCGAGGAAAGATATAGCGACCGCTTGCGGGGATTTCTCGTTTTGACGGCAACCGCCAGCGCCGCTCCCCCCTGCGCAACAATTGCCCCCGTAATAATGGCATTGAACGCATCTCGTCCGGTCGTTGCCAACAATTCAATTTCCAAGGCATTAAATACATGATGGACCCCACTGACCACGATGACCTGATGCAATCCACCGACAAGCAGCCCCCCAATGCCAAAGGGCAATTCGAGGAATCCTTTCACCGCAGAGAAGAGAAAAACCTCGATGGTATGCATAACCGGTCCCACCAACAAAATCCCGACCAACAGGGAGAAAAGCAATGTCAAAAACGGGGTAACAATCAGGTCCAGCAGATCCGGCACAAACGACTTAAGCCATTTTTGCAGCTTGGCGGCAATAATTCCCAGCACCAGTGCCGGCAACACCGACCCCTGATAGCCGACGACAGGAATCACCAGACCCCAAAAATCCATGGTCAGTACCTGTGCCTGCCCGCCAGCAACCGCATAGGCATTCGGCAGCTGCGGCGCAACCAGCATAAGGCCTAGCACAATCCCAATTACCGGAGTTCCGCCAAATTTTTTCATCGTCGACCAGGTAACAAGCGCTGGTAAAAAAGCAAACGCCGTATCCGTAAGAATCTGGGACAGACGCAAGAAATTTTCATTAAATACGATTCCCATACTCTGTGCCATGCCGCGAAGGCCCATAAACAGGCCGGTTGCCACTAATACCGGAATAATCGGCACAAAAACATCCCCAAAGGTACGGGAAATCTTTTGCACCAGTGACATTTCAGCATAGGCTTCCGCTTGGTGGCTGCTGCTTAGACCTGGCACCAACAGCAGCATTTCTTCGTATACCTTATTGACAAAACCCGTCCCTAAAATAATCTGGTACTGTGAAGCGGCAAAGAACTGTCCTTTCACCCCGGGAACGGTTTCCACGGCCGCTGCATCAAACTGCGACTTATCTTTTAAAATGAGGCGCAATCTGGTGGCGCAATGCTCCATCG
>JBOFWE010000076.1:0-1150 GCA_051653465.1 Selenomonadaceae bacterium
CGTCCATAAGCAAGCACGCTCCCCGCCGAATATCATATTCATACATTACGATATTACGGTCTTTCTGTCAATACAAACGGCGGCACCTCACACAGGCTGCCGCCGCCTAACCACCTTCACTCAGATTCGTCTTCTTTACGCATATTGCTTTGAGCCGCAGCCACGGCCTGTTGAATACCGGCCGTAGTTTCCGCTCGTTTTTTCCCTTTCTGCCAATACATTGCATCATCAGCCCGGCGAAAAATCTCATCGATAGCTTCCCCGTAGTTGCCCATATCCATGCCGAGTGACAAGTAGAGCGGAATTCCCTCCTCTTTGTGATTGCAACGAATAATATTTTGCTCAATCTCCCCGTAAACCTCTTCGAGCTCCAGCAGAGAAGTTTTCGTCAACAAAACGATGAATTCGTCGCCGCCGATACGCGCCGTCATACTGTTTTTCCGTTCCACGCTAAGCACCCGGGCCGCTTTGCAAAGCAGCTTGTCTCCTTCCGCATGCCCGAGGGAATCATTGACCAGTTTCAAGCCGTCAAGATCGGCGACAATAATGCCAACAGGAAACATGGCTTCAACAAGACTTGACCGAAACTGCTGTTCAAAATAAAAGCGATTATAGAGCCCCGTCATCGCATCATGACAGCTTATATGTTTGAGAATTTCTTCCATTTCCTTGCGTTCTGTAATGTCACGGATTACCAATAACACCTCATTTTCATCATAGCAGACCATGCGCAATTCTTTAGAAACGACCTTATCCCCTTCCGCCCGGTCGTATTCACAAAGCTGCAATTCACCGGTAACCACACAGCGCTCGAGTCCCTGACTGATCCGCGCCGCAATCTCAGCTGGCCAGACAAGCGACAGATGCCGGCCAATACAGGCGGCATTAATCAGCAGCGAGGATTCATTTGTCCTGATGATTTCCAAAATAATGCCACTGCCATCCATGCGAATCAATGCATCTGGAATCGCCTTGATAATCGCCTTATTTTTCTTTTCACTTTCGCAAATCGCCTCTTCCCAAACCTTCTGTTGGGTAATGTCTATCAGCGTCCCAATCACCAGCAATTTCCCTTCGATCATACACATAGACGAGTACACATGAATATTGAGCATATGACCATCCTTGTGCATCAGCCGCACTTCATACG
>JBOFWE010000077.1:0-37167 GCA_051653465.1 Selenomonadaceae bacterium
TGCCGGTATGGGGAACGGAGACGGGATTTATCATTGCTGGTGAAGCAGAAAATTCGCAGGAAGCGATGGCTTTTCTCGATAGCCGTACCTATGATTTGGTCATAACAGATATCTGCATGCCAGGCCTTGATGGCCTTGATTTGCTCGATAAAATCAAGCGCGAGAAGCTGGCCACCTGCGTGGTGCTCCTGAGTGATCATGCTGAATTTTCCTATGCCCGCAAAGGAATTCTCTATGGTGCCTTTGATTATCTGCTGAAGCCGGTTACCGAGGATGTTTTTTCTGACCTGCTGCAGCGTGTCAGGAGCTATTTAGACCAAGAAGTGTTTGGCCAGTCTGCTTTGCAGAGCGGCAGCCGGGCTTTGAAATGGAAGGACATTATATCGGGGGGCGAATATCAGGGGTTGCTGCGTTCGCTGCGACAAGGTCAGGCAGCAGCTGCGGAACAGGCACATGTTCTTGCCCGCTATGTACAGCTGGCACTCGATATGAATGTTGTTAAAACGCGAGCCGTACTCTATACGGTTGGCGAGCAGCTCAATGCACAGCTGCTGGCAGATTTTCCCTGGCTGGCAAAATATGCCGATTTGAAGGGCCGTCTTAATGAATGTTTGGCTGGTGGCGCCATGACAGATATTTTGCAGGCTTTTGCCGATTTTATCCAGAATCTGCTTGATATTATCGCTGCCTTTACGCCGTGCCAATTTGCTGACGAACGAGTCCGAAAAATCGCTGGCTATATGCTGGAGCATATTGATGCGCAGCTGTCGCTTAAACTGGTTGCTGAAGAACTTTATATCAATCGTACGCATATGTGTGATGTCTTTAAGGCAAAATCCGGGTTGACGGCAGGGGCCTATCTGCAATTCTTGAAGATCGCACATGCCGAGTATCTGCTGAAACATACTGCGATATCCCTGGAGGATATTACCGAGTGTCTTGGTTATAAAAGCAAGGAATATTTTTCCAGGGTATTTAAACAGCAGACGGGTATTTTGCCCGAAACTTGCCGCCGGTCGGCAAGCAGCTGCTAAACACCGAACTTTTTACGCTATAAGCCGAAGATTTTCCCTTGTTGAGACAGGTCGTTTTTCGTATACTAGGTTTGCAATCAGTATATAAAACATGCGATGGGGGAATTTTATGACCTGGAATCTCAGTAAGAAAATCACCGGGGCGTTTTTGGCAGTTATTGTTATTGTCGTCGCGATGAGTGGATTTACATATTTTGAAATTCAGCAGCTCAATCAAATGCATCTGCAGTCCGCGCAGATGAACTTGCAGAAAATGAAGCTGGCCCAGGGAATCGCCGGGGATATCGGCAATGAGGCAGTAGCGATGCGGCGCTTTAATTTTACCGGAGATCGCAATGACATAAAAATTTTTGCCGATTACAGCCGACAGGCCGATGAAAAATTGCAGGCCCTGGAAGCCATTATTTCGGTAGAGAAGAATAAGGAAGTCATAAAGACAATTCGGGCGGAGAAACAAAAATATGAATCGATTGCCGAAAAATCATTTGCTGCCAAGCAGGCCGATGACAATGCTGCTGTCGGGCAGTATATGAATGCGGCGGGTGTACCTTATAAGGGAGCAATGGAAGCGGCAATGAAGATGGTAGACGCGGTCGATGACTTCGTGCAGGCTGACCGGATTGCTACAAATGCAAAGGCGGAGTCCATTCACTGGACGCTGCTGCTGGTTAATCTGCTGGCAGCTGGCTTGGCCCTATTGATCGGTCAGTATTTGAGCCGGAAGATTTCACGCCCGGCAATTGCGGTCAGTCAGGCAGCAGCTGCGATTGCTGCTGGTGATTTGTCCCAGTCCGATATTGTGGTGGATACTACCGATGAGATCGGTGATCTGGGCCGATCCTTTAATAAAATGAAAAATGAACTGCGCCAGATCATGGGGACGGTAGCAGTGTCGGCCGGAGAGGTTGCGGAAGCCGCAGGACGAATGACTGCCAGTGCGGATCAGTCGGCGCAGGCTGCGGAGCAGGGAGCGCAGTCAATCACGGAGGTTGCTCAAAGTGCAGCGGCACAGCTGCATTCGATTGAAAATACTTCGGGAACGGTAGAGTCTCTTTCCGCCGGCCTCGAAGAAGCAGCCGCCAGTGTTAACGAGGTCACAGACCGGTCATCAAAGGCTGCGGAAACCTCAGCTGTCGGAGCAGAAACGGTAAAAAAAGCAATTTTGCAGATGAAAAACATCGAAAATAAGGTGTCGTTTTCAGCCGGCATTATTGACAAGCTGGGAACAAGCTCAAAGGAAATCGGGCAGATTGTCGATACGATTTCCGCGATGGCTGCCCAGACCAATTTGCTGGCCTTAAATGCCGCTATTGAAGCTGCACGGGCAGGGGAACATGGTCGCGGCTTTGCTGTCGTGGCGGAGGAAGTCAGGACATTGGCAGAGCAGTCACAGCAGGCGGCACGGACGATTACTTCATTGATAGAGGATATTCAGACGGATACCGAGCAGGCAGTGGCCGCGATGGCAGAAGGAACCCGTGAAGTGGCAGCCGGGGTCGCTGCTGTCAATGGCACGGGGACGGCTTTTGAACAGATTGAACACATTATCCAGCAAGTTGCGGCGCAGATGAAGGAGATGTCGGAGGTTGTTGATCATATGGCGCAGGGCAGCCAGCAGATTGTGACCGACATCAGCGATATTTCTGCTCAGAGCAAAAGGGTGGCGGCAGAATCCCAGCATGTGGCGGCAGTCACTGAGCAGCAGTCTGCTTCGGCTGAAGAAATCGTTGCCGCCAGCCACAGCCTCAGTGAGCTGTCGCAGGATATGAAACAGGCGGTGACACGCTTTCGCCTTAAATAAGTAGCGGCAAATTAAAGCTAAATAAAATGTCCGGCAGACGGGGGTTTTGGCCCCTGACTGCCGGCATTTTTTATTCAAATTGTTTAAGGGATAGGAAATTTTCTTTTGCTGGTGGGCAGGGAAATTTATGTATTTATAGAAGTAAATAAGAATAATACTCTACTTATATTGATTATAAATAGTGTCTGACAGGAGGCTGTTAAAATGTATGATGTATGTATTGTCGGAGCAGGTACGGTTGGTATGAACATTGCCAGAGAACTGGCAAAATACAAGCTGAAGATCTGTGTACTGGAAAAGGAGAAGGATGTGAGCTGTGGCTGTTCAAAGAGCAACAGCGGTATTGTTCATGGGGGGTATTCGGATAAGCCGGGCAGCCTGAAGGCCGAGCTCTGCGTTCGGGGCAATCGCATGTATGAACAGCTTGAACGGGAGCTTCACTTTGGCTATCGTCAGACCGGATCCTTTGTCCTGGCCTTTGATGACGAAGAAATTCCCACATTGGAAGAACTTTACCAGTATGGGGTAAAAAATGGGGTTGAAGGACTAAAGATCATGAATGCTGCCGAGGCGAAACATCATGAGCCGCATCTGAGCGATGCCGTTAAAGCAGCCCTTTACTGTGAGAACGCTGGCGTGGTATCTCCGTATGAATTTGTCATCGCCCTGGCGGAAAATGCCATTGAAAATGGAGTGGACCTGCGCCTGTCACACAAGGTGGAGTCGATTGAAAAAAATGGCGATGTTTTTTTGATCGGAACAAGTCAGGGGGCTGTTGAAGCCCGGTATTTGATCAATGCCGCCGGGGTATACAGCGATGAGGTGGCGGCGTTGGCGGGAATGAATGAATACAAGGTCACGCCGCGGCGCGGGCAATATGTTGTATTGGATAAGGACCAGAGTCATTTGGTAAAATCCGTAATATTCCAGGTTCCGACGAAACTCGGGAAGGGGATTTTAGTGACGACGACATATCATGGAAATCTTATGATCGGTCCGAATGCCGAAGAGATTGATGACAAGGATGATGTCGGCACGGATGAGGAAACGTTGCGTTATATTACAGAAACGGCACGCAAGTCTGTACCGGATATCAATATGAAACGAGCTTTAAAATCCTTTGCCGGCAATCGGCCGGTATCGAATCAAAAGGACTGGGTCATTGAGGAAAGCCGGGTCAAGGGGCTGATTAACCTTGTTGGCATCGATTCGCCGGGGCTGACATCATCGCCGGCAATTGCGCTCAAAGTGGTTTCGATTCTTAAACAGGCGGGACTGTCTTTGCCTGTGAATCCTGATTTTAAAGCAGAGCGGCGTCCGATTATCCGCCCTAAAGGGCCGGACTTTGCCGGAGTTGTCGATTCCCCCGATCCAGAGCTTAATCTGATCTGTCGTTGTGAGCGGGTGACCGAGGCAGAAATTATTGACAGCCTGCACCGGGGAATCCGGGTGGACTCCATTGATGCCGTTGGTCGTAGAACAAGGGCAGGATATGGCAGCTGCCAGAACACCTTCTGCGGTCCGCGTCTTCGCCGCCTGATTGCCCGGGAACTCAATATCCCTGAAACAGAGGTTGCTGAAAAGGGCAAGGGCTCTTCAACGATGATTGAACGCGCGAAGCGCATTGTTTTGACCAAAATGTAAGTAAAAAATGGCGCTCATCTTGTAGATGAGCGCCATTTTTGATTTTGACAGAAGATGGGATGGATTATTCATCCGCGGCTTCGGCCGCAATTTTGTTGACGATTTTCAAATCATCGAGGCGATCGGATATCGCTTCGGGGCCTTCTTCACCGGTACGAATGCGGATGGCATTGTCGATGGTGTAAACGAAGATTTTGCCGTCGCCAATATGACCGGTGCAGCAGATTTTTTTGGCGGTTTCGACAACGCGCGCCACCGGAATATCGCAGACGACAATTTCGACTTTTATTTTCGGTACTAAAGTTACAGCAACTTCGTGCCCGCGATAAATTTCCTTGTGCCCACTGGAGAGCCCACAGCCATAAACCTGGCTGACGGTCATCCCGGTGATCCGGATGGAATTCATGGCTGCTTTAAGTTTGTCGAGCATTTCAGGGCGCGTGATAATTTCTATTTTTGTTATTTTACTCATGGGTGATCCTCGCTTATGTTTACTGTTATGTAATTTCTTCCTGCCTTATGATTTACGGCACAGAATCAGGTAAATCCTGCTATTCTTTTGTGAAAATATAAAAATATAGCTTTTCATTTACAGCAATGTTATAATCAAAGAATATACTAGCAATGAAGCTGGAAAAAAGACTGCGGTGCTTTGCGCCTGCGGCCTTTTTTCCGGCTTTTTTATTTTAAAAGAATGATATTTCGATTAGGAGGAATTATCTAATGGAACCAACGATTAATTCTGTTGCCGTGGGACTTGATACTGTATGGGTGCTTCTGTGTGCAGCCCTGGTATTTTTAATGGAGGGGGGATTTGCTGCACTGGAGGCAGGCCTGGTCCGCAGCCGCAATTCCTTAAACATCATTATGAAGGTCTTTATGGACTGCTCGGTAGGCTTTATCGGGTATTTCACGATGGGGTTTGCCTTGATGTATGGCGCTGATTTCAGCGGCATTGTCGGGACGACTGGATTTTTATTGCAAGGGGATTTTTCCCATCTTAACCTGCATATTCCGGTATATGCCTTTTGGCTTTTTCAAGCAGCGTTTGCGATTGCGGTGGCAACTATTGTATCCGGGGCGGTAGCTGAGCGCATGAAATTTGCCCCCTATCTGGTCTATTCCTTAGTGGCAACGGTGGTGATTTATCCGGTGGCCGGACACTGGGTTTGGGGCAGCAATGGATGGCTGAATCAGCTGGGAATGCTTGACTTTGCCGGATCAGCGGCGGTTCATTCTCTCGGCGGCTGGGCAGCACTGGCCGCAGTTTTGGTTCTCGGGCCACGCAGTGGCCGTTTTAACAAGGATGGTTCGGTCAATATCATGCCGGGACATAATATTCCGCTGGCGGCTTTAGGGGCTTTTTTACTTTGGTTTGGCTGGTTCGGTTTTAATCCGGGCAGTACCCTTTCCGGGCTTGACCTCAATATTGCTAAGATTGCCGTCAATACCAATCTGGCGGCAGCGTCCGGAGGCACAATAGCCGCTGTGCTTACTTTGTGGCGCTATGGCAAGGCCGATCCCAGCATGGCGATTAACGGAGCCTTGGGCGGGCTGGTGGCCATCACGGCTGGCTGTGCCTATGTTGAGCCGCTGAGCGCACTTTTTATCGGCGCGGTTGCCGGTGGTCTGATTATTGTTGCAGTACCGTTATTTGATAAACTGCGGGCGGATGATCCGGTCGGAGCTATTGTTGTTCATGGTGTCTGCGGAACTTTTGGTACGATAGCCGTTGGGATTTTTGCCGTTGATGGCGGGCTCCTTTATGGCGGTGGATTTCATTTGCTTGGGGTACAATTATTTGGCGTGGCAGCCGTCAGCTTATGGGGCTTTTCGGCTACCTATGCAGTATTTTCTGTACTGAAGGCAGTTGCTGGCATACGGGTAAGCGAAGAGGATGAAATCTTAGGCCTTGATATCAGCGAGCATGGCGTCGCTGCTTATACGAATACAGAATATCCATTGCCGCAGGTGCCGTTTCCGGCCATGGACAGCGGTGAATACGGAATTTTTCGTCAGATGCAAAATGAGGATACAGCGCAAATTCTCAAGTAAAAAAAGGTTCAGTTCCCGTATCTGGGAACTGAACCTTTTTTGCATCGATTAATGTTGATTTTTATAGAACGTGGTAAAAATGGGGACGGAAAGAATTTTTTTGTTCAGTAGGAGGAAAATGGCGGTGCCCATTGCCAGTATCAGGGCGAGGCTGATGAACAGGACTACGCCGCTCCAACCCTGCCATTGCAGGAATTTCCCGCCGCCGGCACCCATCAGGCTCGAACCAATGTAATAGAACAGCAGATAGAGGCCGGAAGACTGTACCTTTGCCTGGGGATTGACTTTTACTACACAGCTGCTGGCGATGGAATGGGCTCCGAAAAAACCAAAGGTGAATACTGAAATTCCGAGGATTTTTCCGGCCAAAGGCGCTAGTAACGTCAGTAAAACACCGGTCAGCATGATCATCAGCGACGAAAATAGCATCTTTTCCGCACCGTGGGCATCGGCGAGGCGCCCCATAAAGGCTGAGCTGAAGGTGCCGCACAAATAGATGACAAAGATGAAGCCGACCAATGTCTGGCTTAGAGAATAAGGCGGGGCAATCAGCGGGTATTCGACATAGTTATAGAGCGTGACAAAGCTGCCCATGATGAAAAATCCGATCAGATAAAAACAGAGCAATTCCGTCGATTGCAGATTTTCTCGGAATCGGGCGCAAAGCTCATGGGGTGAAGGGCGCCGGGCGACGAAGTTATTCGAGGCGGGCAGCTTCATATAAAACCAAAAGCTGATAAGAGTGCAGAGGATACCGATGGCCGTAATTGCCGCCTGCCAGGAGTAAAAATCAGCGGTTGTGCTCACCAGCAGACGCCCCAAGAGGCCGCCAATGGAGTTCCCGCTGACGAATATACCCATGACGGTCCCTGTGATAGCCGGATCAAATTCCTCCTGAATATAGGCCATGGCAATTGCCGGATAGCCGGCGATCAATATACCCTGCAGGCTGCGCAGCATAAGCAGAATATAAAAATTATCACTAAAGGGAATAAAGAGTGTCAAAATAGTGGATCCGAGCAGCGAAATGCCCATAATCGACTTTCGCCCCACTAAGTCGGAAAGGGACGAAGTAAAGAGCACCGCAGCGGCAAGGGCCGCGGTTGTCAGGGAAACTGACAGGCTTGCGGTAGCAGGGCTGATGCCGTAGGCAGACGAAAAAACGGGAATCAGCGGCTGAAAACAGTATAAAAGGGCGAAGGTTACAAAGCTGCCTAAAAATAAAGCGGCAATCGTTGGCCAGTAAAGAGGGCTGTCTTTGGTGATATAGTGTTTCATAAAACAGGATCCTTTCTAAGGGGGGAATAAAAAATATATCCCATATAATAAGGCTCCGGCAGGAAATCTGCGTGATTTTTGTCGGAATCATAATTGACGAACGACAAATCAAAGTATATCATTATTGCTATCATATTCATAATACATATTATATTCAATTACAATACTTTAAAGGTATAGCATGGAGGGTGACTATGGATATTCGCGTACTGCAGTATTTCCTGACGATTGCCGAGGAGGAAAATATTACGAGAGCTGCCGAGAAACTCAATATGTCACAACCGCCCCTCAGTCGGCAGATTCAGCAGCTTGAAAATGAACTGGGGGTCATGCTGTTTGAACGCGGCCGGCGAAAGATTCAGCTTACGGAAGCCGGATATTTTTTGAAAAATCGCAGCCTCGAGATCATAGACCTTGTTTCGAGGACGAAAGCCCAGATCAGGGAGCGCTGCGATGGAGCCAGCGGCACCATTGCGATCGGCAGTATCGAAACGGCCAGCTCAAGTGTTTTACCTTTATTAATTGCACAGTACAAAAAATCTTATCCGAAAGTCAGTTTTGATATCTGGAATGGAAATTCTGATGATATCATGGAACGCCTGGACAAGGGCTTGATTGATCTGGGAATTGTGCGGGAAACCTTCAACAGCCAGCGCTATGAAAGTATCTGGCTGCCCAAGGAACCCTGGGTTGTTTTGCTGCACCGGGACACAAGGCTTGGACAGTTACCGGGCAATGAAATCGATTTGGCTGCTTTGGCACAGGAGCCGATTATTATTCCCTCGGCGACGGCCCGGGGGGAAGAAATTCGCCAGTGGTTTCATTCGGTGGGAGTTACGCCGCAGGTGTTTTGTGTGTATAATGCGTTGCTCAGTGCGATTGTCCTCGTGCGGGAAAAAACCGGGGCCGCACTGTGCCCTAGTTCCGCCCAAAATATTTTGTCGGATAAGGCCATCGTCTGCAAGACGATCATCCATCCGAGTGTAGCCTCTAGTCCTGTTTTTATATGGAAAAAATATAAATATTTACCTACTGCTGTTACCAATTTTCTGCAGTCGGTTAAAAAAAGTCTGCAGTGATTTTCTTTTTATTTTATAATGAGAGATGGTTGTGTAATCATGTGTGCGTATAAAAGATTAATGTTTGTTTTGTATTGACAATTTTAAAAATGGATGCTAAAGTATACGAATACAGTACAATTTAATACGGAAGTTCGTATGAAGATAATGGGAGAGAGATTTTAAATCCGCCGAAGATGTTAAACTTTCAGGCAAAAGGACCGTTATTGGACGAAACTCTGGAGAGCCTCAATTGAGCACCGAAGGAGCAAGCTGTCAGTGTTGACAGTGAATCTCTCAGGTAAAAGGACAGAGCAAATAGCAGGTTTTTTTCTTGCTTATTTTTTGAGGCCAAATTTTATAATTTGGCCTCTTTCTGTTTTTTCAGAGTTGTTTTAGGTGTTGGGGAAGGAGCTGCGTTGCTTAACCGAAAAATCAACAAAAATATTTTTAACAACAGGATGCAGAAAGGTGGAATATATATGTCGGAAAATCAGGATTTGGCGAGGGGATTAAAAAATCGTCATGTTCAGTTACTTGCAATTGGTGGAGCAATCGGAACTGGATTGTTTCTTGGTTCGGGAAGGTCTATTCATTTGGCCGGGCCGTCGATCTTATTTGCTTATATGATAACCGGGGTCATTTGTTTTTTTGTTATGCGGGCGTTAGGTGAACTTTTATTATCGAATTTAAAATATCATTCCTTTGTTGATTTTGTGCGCGAGTACCTTGGCAACGGAGCGGCTTTTATCACTGGCTGGACCTATTGGTTTTGCTGGATTTCACTGGCAATGGCCGATGTGACAGCAGCGGGGCTTTATATGCAGTACTGGTTTCCAAGTATCGCCCAGTGGGTGCCAAGTCTGATCATTCTCATCGTGCTGTTGATTATGAACCTGACGGCTGTAAAACATTTCGGCGAGATGGAATTTTGGTTTGCGCTGATTAAAGTTGTGGCGATTATGGCTTTGGTGGTCATCGGTACCTTTATGGTTATCAAGGGCTTTTCGACCGCAGCCGGTCCGTCGAGCTTTGCTAATCTTTGGACAAACGGCGGCTGGTTTCCAAATGGCAGTGAAGGCTTTATCCTATCCTTCCAAATGGTGGTATTTGCGTTTACCGGTATTGAGTTAGTTGGGCTGACGGCCGGTGAAACCGAAAATCCGGAACGCGTTATCCCACAGGCGATCAACAACATTCCGATCCGTATTATCTTATTTTATATCGGGGCCCTGTTTGTCATCATGAGTATTTACCCGTGGACGACCATCAGTCCGGATAAGAGTCCGTTTGTACAGGTGTTTTCGGCTGTGGGGATTGCCGCAGCTGCTACCATTGTAAACTTTGTCGTGTTGACTTCGGCCGCATCGGCCTGCAACAGTGGGATTTTCAGTACCAGCCGGATGGTTTATTCGCTGGCCAAAGAAAATAATGCGCCGGATTCGATGAAGACATTAACCCGCCGCCACGTACCGGCAAATGCCACGCTGTTTTCGGCGCTGGTTGTTCTGGCAGCCGTTATTTTGCAGTACATCATGCCGGAAGGCGTGTTTGTCCTGATCACAAGCATTTCGACATTCTGTTTTATCTTTATTTGGGCGATCATTGTTGTCTGCCATTTGAAGTATCGTAAAACAAATCCCGAGCTTGCAGCTGCCAGCAAGTTTAAAATGCCGCTGTATCCGGTTATCAATTACATTATTCTGGCGTTTTTTGCCTTTATCCTCGTGGTTTTGGCACTGAATGAGGAAACGCGGGTTGCGTTATTTGTGACGCCGGTATGGTTTGCTATGCTGGGAATAATTTATAAGGTTATGAAAGCCCGGGAAAAAAGTGAAGCGGAAGCAGAAAGTAATTTGGCCTAGTGCCGTTGCCTGATTGTAAGACCAGCCGACGTAATTTATTATGTTGGCTGGTTTTTTTATGGGAAAAAGTAAAAGGCAAAAAGAAACGGGAAAAATATTATTTACACAAACATATGTTCTGTTATATAATCTTTGTAGGAGATGGAATATATGGATCTGATGGAAAAACTTAAAATTTTAGGGGATGCGGCAAAATACGATGCAGCGTGTACATCAAGCGGAGTGGATCGAAAAGCTTCCCGCGGCGGAATTGGCAGCTCCGTTGCCGCGGGCATCTGCCATAGTTTTGCCGGTGATGGCCGGTGCATATCTTTGCTTAAGGTGCTGATGAGCAATGCCTGCACGTATGATTGCTGCTACTGTGTAAACCGCCGTTCGGCCGATACCCCACGGACTACTTTTTCCCCGCGGGAACTGGCCGATCTGACGCTGCAGTTTTACCGGCGCAACTATATTGAAGGACTGTTTTTGAGCTCCGGTGTGCTTAAAAATCCCGATTATACCTGTGAACGAATGCTGGAAACGATCCGGATCCTGCGGCAGGAATATCATTTTGCTGGCTATATTCATGCCAAGGCAATTCCCGGAGCCGACCCTGTGCTGTTGGAGCAGCTCGGACAGCTGGTTGACCGCATGAGTGTAAACATTGAACTGCCGACCAGTAGCAGCCTGTCGTTACTGGCGCCGGATAAGAACAAGCAGGCAATTTTACGGCCGATGGGCTTTATCCGCGATCGGCTGGAGGAAACCAGGCAGCAACTCGTGCGCTATCGTCATACGCCGGCCTTTGTTCCCGCGGGGCAGAGTACGCAGATGATCATCGGGGCCACAAAGGAATCTGACCGGCAAATTTTGCAGCTGACAGAGGGGCTTTATAGAAATTACCGCTTGAAACGGGTGTTTTTTTCTGCTTATATGCCGGTGGTTGAACACAGCTTGCTTCCGGCGAAAGATGAAAAGCCCCCGCTGTGGCGTGAACACCGACTCTATCAGGCAGACTGGTTACTGCGGTTTTATGGCTTTGCTGCTGGCGAAATTCTCGATGAGCTTCAGCCAGATTTTCATCCTTACATCGATCCCAAATGTTATTGGGCCCTGCGGCATCGCGAGCTTTTTCCGCTGGAAGTGAACCGGGCAGCCTATGAAGAGTTGCTGCGGGTTCCGGGAATTGGCGTTCGGAGTGCCCAGCGAATTGTTCGGGCGCGGCGGCTGTGCCAGCTTGATTTTGATGGCTTAGCCAGACTCGGTGTCGTTTTGAAACGCGCCCAGTATTTTCTGCTTTGCAAAGGGAAAAAACGTGATGGGCTCATCGTGACACGGGAGCGGTTTCTGGCGGCGCTGATGTCGGAGCGGGAACACCGTCAGTATGCAAATGATCAGCTGTTTTTAGGCGGAGGGCAGTTGTCGCTGTTTCCGGCCGAGCGGCTCTTGACAACAGCACAGGAGGAGGAAATACAATGCCTGCAGCTGCCGATGTAATTTACCGCTACGATGGTTCTTTTGAGGGTTTTTTGTGCTGTGTCTTTGCCAGCTATGAATACCGGGAGATTCCGGTGGAAATCTATGGGCCGGAAGACGGGCAGTTGTCGCTGCTGTTTCTTAGGGAAATTGTTACGGATCCGGTAAAGGCGCAGCGAGTGTGGACGTCTGTTCCTGAAAAAATAGGCAGAGAAGCTCTGGACCTGGTGCAAAAGGCTTTTTGCAGTTGTATGGAGCAAAAGGAGCTGGCAATGCTGCTGTTTTTGCGTGCGGGCTATCGTTACGGTCCGGCTGTTATGAGCCGGCTGGCGGATCGTGATGTTCACCGGCTGTTTAAGGCGGTACGGCACCTGGAAAATGAAAGTCACCTGCTGTGCGGGTTTATTCGTTTTGCCGCATATAGCGGCGTGCTGGTGGCGCGGATTGGTCCGAAAAATTATGTACTACCGTTTATTGCGGACCATTTTCAGCAGCGTTATCCGGAAGAACGGTTTTTGATCTATGATGAAATCCATAAAATGGCATTGATTTATCAGCCGTATGAACTAGAGGTAGCTTCCATGGAGCGGCTCGAGCTGCCGGCGCCGGAGGAAGGTGAAGTGCATTGCCGAAATCTGTGGCAGGCGTTTTATGATGCGGTGGAAATTCAGTCGCGCCATAATCCAAAGTGTCGCAGAAATATGATGCCCAAGCGCTATTGGCCTTATATGACGGAATTTGACCGTCAGCGGCTGCCAACAGCGGCGACGGGGGTAGCAACTGCGCTACAAAGTCTGTTGCCGTCATGATGATAAATAAGGGTGCAGGAATCGGTTGGGGCAGTATGCCTCACATACAAAGGACATAAAAAAGCAAGCTGACTTTGGCAGCTTGCTTTCTGCATTAAATTTTAAACTGGGAAACGGTTGTTTGCAACTCTTCAGCCAATTTGGCCAGGCTTTGACTTGCACTTGAAATTTCTTCCATAGAAGCGGACTGTTCCTCGGTGGCAGCCGATACCATCTGCGATTCGTCGACCGATTTTTTGCTGTGGCTGTTGACCAGCTGGACGGAAGTGACAATCTGCTCGCTGCCGCTGGCCATCTGCTGCATCGAAGCTGATATTTCTTTGACCTGGCCGGAAACATTCTGAATCAGTCCGGCAATTTCCTTAAAGGTCTGACCGGCAGCGGTTACGACCTGAGTTCCGATTTTTACTTCCTCGGTTCCGGTTGTCATGGTGAGTACGGCTTCTTCGGTATCCCTTTGGATTTCTGTGATCAGGTCGGCGATTTGCTTGGCGGCTTCCTGGGACTGCTCGGCCAGCTTGCGGACTTCTTCTGCGACGACCGCAAAGCCGCGCCCCTGCTCGCCGGCCCGGGCGGCTTCGATAGCAGCATTGAGGGCCAGCAGATTCGTCTGGCCGGCGATGCCGGAAATTGTATCGACAATCTGGCCGATTTCCTTGGAACGCTCGCCGAGTTTACCGACGACATGCGCTGAGTTGTTGACGGTTTCTTCGATATGAGACATCTGGTTGACAGCCTTATTGACGGCCAGATCACCTTCGGCTGATTTTTTTGCCGCCAGCAGTGAGTGATTGGTAACTTCGGTGGAGTTGGCGGCGGTCTGTTCGATGCCGGCTGACATCTGTTCGACGACATTTGATACCTGGGCAACGGCTGTCAGCTGTTGCTCGGCTCCGGCCGCGACGGCATTGATCGATTCGGCGACTTGATTTACGGCCAGGGAGGATTGCTCGGCGCTGGCAGTGAGTTCTTCGGCAGAGGCGGCAACCTGCTGTGATGATTCCGTGACATGCCGCAGCACCGTATGAATATTTTCCCGCATATCGACCAGGGCATCGGCAAGTTCTCCAATTTCATCCTTTTGCTGCACCTGTCGTGGTTTTGCCCGGAAATCGCCGGAAGCGAGGTCTTTGCAGAGTGAAACCATGAGCTTGAGCGGTCCGGTGATCGATTTCATCGTTGTGATGCCGATGAGCCCCATCAGCAGGATCATGGTGATGATGAAGATGATCATAATCTTCATCGCTTTATCGCCTTCGATGGTTGTGTCAGCATCCATTTTTTTCGACAGATCATTGTAATAGGTGCTGAGATTGCGCAGATCGTCCGTACAGGCATCGGCGGCAGGGCTGGCGGATTTGTTGTAGAGGGCAAAGGCTTCTTCGTTTTTGTTTTGCTCCGCCAAGGCTATTACGGATTTGATGGAGTCCGTGTATTTCTGCTGTGAAGTCTTGGCCTTTTGATACAGTTCGGTTCCTTTGGCATCCAGGGCATGCCGCTCTACTTCGGCGACATTTTTATCCAGCTTGCCAAGCCGGTCGTTGATCATGTTTTTGAGCTGCTGGTTTTTGTTGTTGTCAGTGGTCAGCATCATCTCCAGCAACGAACCGTTGATGCGGTTGATGTAGGACCGGTTTTCGACCATGAGTTCCAGCGGAACAAGCCGTTCTTCGTACATGATATTCAGGCTGTCATTCGTTGCCTTCAGATAATGAAAACCCATCGCGCCGACGACGCTGATCGAGACAAAGGCTACCATGAGCAGGATGCCTAATTTGAGGCTGACTTTTAAATTTCGGAAAGAGTTCAAAATAATCGCTCCTTTGCGTATTTTGTCCTGCAAAACAGACTCTAAGACAAAACAAATACATCAGTGAAAATACTGATGTATTTAAATGCGTCTTCTAAAAAACAGCGAAATGACGGATAAAATATTTCGTCAATGCAGTCATATTTCTGCGCCTGCCTTTCGGTAAGAATGGCAAAATTGTTTTTCAGACCATATGCGGGACAAAATGTCTTGTTACTAAAACTTTAATAAAAATACGGCCTAAAGTCAATCCTTTTTATTAACAAAAAAATCTGAAAATATAAAATTTATAAGGAGACTGCCTATTTTAATCATTGTGACTTGCCGTTTTTTCATGAGCGTGTTATAGTAGCAAGCTGTGACATTTTTTGTGAGGAGGAATTTGATGACCAAAATGCAGATCAACCAGTCGGTGCTGAAGATGAGCTGGCCGATTTTTGTTGAGGTATTCTTGCAGATCATGATCGGTAATGTCGATCAGCTGATGATCAGTCATTATTCACAAGCCTCTGTAGCTGCGGTAGCCAATGCCAATCAAGTGATGAATGTTGTCATCCTGCTGCTGGTTGTGATGAGTACGGCGGCGACTATTTTAATTGCCCAGTATTTTGGGGCGCAGAACCGGGAGAAAATTGCTGAGGTCTGTACGGTTTCCTTTTTCTTTAACGGTGCAGTGAGCCTGCTGGCTGGCCTGGGACTGATTTTGTTTCATCAATACTTGTTTGCCTGGATGCAGGTTCCAGAGGAACTTCTCGCTGAGGCGAGCCTTTACTTGACGATTGTTGCCGGCGGTATTGTATTTCAGGGACTTTATTTTTCTTTGGTAGCCAGTTTTCGCGGTCATTCCTGGACCAAGGCCACGATGGCGGTATCGCTGGTGATGAATATCTTTCATATTGGCAGCAATGCGCTGCTTATTTTTGGTTTTATGTCGATTCCCGCTTTGGGGGTACTGGGGGTTGCGGTTTCCACCAATTGCAGCAAACTGTTCGGGCTGGTCGTGCTTTTCTATATTTTTCGGCGCTACTTGAAGGTGAAAATATCATTGGCGTATCTGCGTCCGTTTCCGTGGAAAACGCTGCGGCAGCTCTTGGCTATTGGCATTCCCTCTGGTGGGGAGACATTGTCATATCAGCTGTCGCAGGTAACAGTAATGAAGATGGTGAATCTATTTGGGCTTATTGTCATCAACACCAAGGTGTATGTTTATATTCTGGCCACCTTTTGTTATATTTATTCGATTGCCTTGTCTTCGGCGGTACAGATCATTGTCGGTTATTTTATCGGCGCCGGAAAAACAGATCAAGTTGGCAAAAAGGTAGCAGACACAGCCTGGTTGTCCGTTGGAATCTGCTCTGGGATGACTTTGCTGTTTTATTTTGGCAGTGATTATGTTTTGCGGCTGTTTACAACGGACCCGGCCGTTCTGGCTCTCGGACATATAATCCTGCTGATTGAAATCTTTCTTGAAGCCGGTCGGGGGGTCAATATTGTTATGGTTTGTGCGCTGCAGGCTGCCGGTGATATCCGGGTGCCCGTCTTTGTTGGCATTGTCTGTATGTGGGTATTTGCCGTCGGGCTGGCTTACTTTTTTGGAGTTGTGCTCGATCTGGGACTTGTCGGAATCTGGCTGGGCATGGCTTGTGATGAATGTATTCGGGCCGTTATCTTTATTGCCCGCTGGCGAAGCGGCGCCTGGAAAAACCGACGGTTTATTGATATTGAATAAAATACAGGCTTAAAAAGCAGGCCCAGGAGTATTCTTCTGGGCCTGCTTTTTTGTATCGGCGGAAAAATTGTGGTTGCTAAGCGAGGGATTTGATGGTGATTTTATTGGTTATATATGTAATTATTTAAAATAAATGGTAAAGGTTTTTTATAAATAACTTTTATTAAGGAAGAAAAAGAGGTATAATTTAGGCAGATGGAAATGTGAAATTTTCCGCAAGTAAGAGAAAACCATCTGTGCAGCAGAAAAATTGTTTGAAAAAGGGAAGGGGATATGATGATGATTAAAAAATCGGTACAGGCGGCTATCAACGATCAGATTCAGATTGAACAGAGTTCCTCCTATTTGTATTTGGCAATGTCTGCGTATTGCGAATCCGAAAATCTGAAGGGCTTTGCTCACTGGCTCAGGCTTCAGGCTGAGGAGGAAACAAGCCATGCGATGAAACTCTATCAGCATTTACTTGACCGGGGCGGTATTGTTGAACTCAAGCAGATCGATGCGCCGGGCCTGAAGTTTGGCTCGATGCAGGAATTGTTTGAAAAGGTGCTGGCACATGAAATCATGGTCACCGAAAAAATAAACAAGTTGTATGAGTTGGCTGTAAAGGAAAAGGATTATCCATTACAGGTCTTGCTGCACTGGTTTATTGAGGAGCAGGTTGAGGAAGAGGCCAATGCGGGAGAAATTGTTGAGCAGCTCCGCATGATTGGGGATAAGAGCAGCTCCGTATTCTATATTGATAAGAAGATGGCAAAGCGCTGAGCGTAGAGCTACAAGCTTTTGCCTATGATGTGTAAATAAGAATCGCTATTATATGGAGGGATATTTATGGGACATACAAAGATCAGCAAGATTGTCGGACGTGAGATTATTGATTCACGCGGGAATCCGACGGTTGAGGCCGAGGTGTTTCTGGAAAGCTGTGCCGCCGGACGGGCTGCAGCGCCCAGCGGAGCTTCCACGGGAATCTATGAAGCTCTGGAGCTTCGGGATGGAGATAAAAAGCGCTTTGGTGGTAAAGGGGTGCTAAAAGCCGTAGAAAATGTAAATACTGTGATTGCGGAGGCCCTTGTCGGCAGCAATGCAGCGGATATTTATTCTGTGGATCAGGCGATGCTTGCCCTTGATGGTACGCCGGGAAAATCCAAGCTCGGTGCCAATGCAATTCTAGCAGTGTCACTTGCTGCAGCGAAGGCGGCAGCAGCAGCAAAAGGCCTGCCGCTCTATCGCTTTATTGGCGGCGCGGCCGGCAATATGCTGCCGGTGCCGATGATGAATATTTTAAATGGCGGCGCTCATGCGGGAAACAATATTGATGTGCAGGAATTTATGATCATGCCGGTGGGGGCCGAAAGCTTTAAGGAAGGCCTGCGCTGGTGCACCGAGGTGTTTCATGCCTTAGCCGGACTTTTAAAAGCGGACGGACTGGTTACTTCGGTCGGTGATGAAGGCGGCTTTGCTCCGGACTTATCGAGTGATGAAGAGGCGATTTTGTATATTCTAAAGGCTATTGAAACAGCTGGCTATAAGCCGGGCAAGGATTTTGTCCTGGCCATTGATGCTGCGGCCAGTGAATGGAAGGCGGATAAGATCGGCGAATACCTGCTGCCGAAGGCGAAGAAAAAATTTACGGCTGCACAGCTGGTGTCCTATTGGCAGGATCTTTGTGAGCGTTATCCAATCTCGTCGGTTGAAGATCCGCTGGACGAAGAGGACTGGGAGGGCTGGCAGCTCTTGACGGAAAAGCTAGGCGGACAGGTGCAGCTTGTTGGGGA
Organism: Selenomonadaceae bacterium; assembly: GCA_051653465.1. Lineage (GTDB taxonomy): Bacteria > Bacillota > Negativicutes > Selenomonadales > Selenomonadaceae. Next base: position 18,320 of record JBOFWE010000077.1, read on the forward strand.
CGATTTGTTTGTAACGAATACGGAGCGGCTGCAAAAAGGAATTGATCTTGGTTGTGCCAATGCGATTTTAATCAAGCTCAACCAGATTGGTTCCCTGTCGGAGACGCTTGATGCGATCAAGCTCGCCCATCGTGCCGGTTATAAAGTGATCGTTTCCCATCGCTCAGGCGAAACGGAGGATACGACAATTGCCGATTTGGCAGTGGCTTTAAACACGGGGCAGATTAAGACTGGGGCACCAAATCGCAGTGAACGCGTAGCCAAATACAATCAGCTGCTGCGCATTGAAGAAGAGTTGGGAGCAGAAGCCGTATACCCTGGCTGCAAAGCTTTTTAAAGCATAAGGAAAATACAAATTTAACAGGTCTGTACCGAAAATAGTACAGACCTGTTTTTGTTTTGCTCGACAGGGAGTTTTTTCTTGTATAGTGAGAAAATTAAGAATATAATAAAAATATAATGAAAGAATAAAAGGAAGGGGAAATGCGTGTGTTAGTTGATAAAATTATGGTGGCTTATGACGGCTCGGAGCACAGCCGTAAGGCATTCCAGTGGGCGCTGGCACTTCAAAAAATGGAAGGCTCAGTGTCTACGGTCGATGTGGTCATGGTGATGCCTGCATTGTCAATGCCACAGGTTTTTCAAGATGAGAAAAAAGTTATGGCGGCAATTGAGAAACAGAAGGAAACGATGGAACGGGAAATGGCAAAGCTGGTAGAGACAGAGGATAATCAGCAGATAACGACGCATATTCTGGAGAGCAATACATTTGGTTCGGGAACGATTGCGCAGATTCTCCTGAAATATGCGGTTAAAAATGGCGTGGGCGTCATCGTTACCGGGACCCGTGGCCTGGGCGGTTTTGAAGGCCTGCTGCTTGGCAGCGTCGCCAGTCAGCTCGTCACCTATGCCGATGTTCCGGTGTTTGTTGTCAAATAGACTAGATGAATATCGGGAAAATGCAATCCCCGGCAGCCAGATTAGCTGCCGGGGATTGCTGTTGAAAAAATTTTTACTTATATTTTACCTGGGCGTAACATAGTTGATCCCAAGGTTCTCTAAAATAAAAATAGCAAAAGTCAGCCCAAAAGCAGGTTGAAAAGCTGTTGTCTGGGTTGCCGGAGTCGGCCGGAAGAAATGGATGAACCGGGCTGCAACTATTTTTAGGATGAGGATGATCGGAATGATGAAATGGAACAAGGTCAGACGAGAGTGTTATGGAATAAAGCAAGCCTGGGGCTGGCTGAAAAAAAAGCCCGCTAAAGTTGAGCCGCACAGGCAGGGTGAAACTTTCCTGCCCGGAAAGGACGCCGTTGCAACGGCTGAACCCGGACAGAAATGGTTTTTTCCCTGGCGGCAGTGGCTTGATGCTTGCTGGAGCATTGGTGGGCAGATACGTTTGGCAATTTTGGGTGTGATCAGTTTTTATATTGCGATTTCTGCGTACTCCTATATACAGCTTACTCAGATTACAGCGGAATATAATGATATTTTACATAAAACCGTGAAGCTTGAAGCGGCCGCTAAGGATGCTGCCTGGTATCTGAGCCAGTCAGCTGCAGCGCTGCGCGGTTCGCTGCTGACGGGGGATCAAAAAGAACTGGAGTCTTATCCGATTTACAGTGCCAAAGTGGACAGCAGCATTGAGGTGCTGCTCAATTTGGCGGCAGAGCCGGAAGTTAGGCGATATGCCGAGCAGATGGAACAGGGAAAAAATGCATATTCAGCCAGTGTATATGCGATAGAACGCTGGCAGAAAGAGAAAAATACGCAAGCCCTGGCGGCAGAGGTACAAAAAAGCAATGAGAAGATTGCACAGGCGATGAAAGCAGCCGAAGCAATTGAAAAAATAGAAAATGAGGAGCTTTTACATAAGAGCAGGGAGAATGATCAAAAGACCAACAGCATAAAGACGGATTTGCTGGGGGTGAATTTATTCACCTTATTGCTTGGCTTGGCGTTGGCAGCAGGCATCAGTCGCCGGATTTCCCAGCCGATGCAGCAGTTGGCCGCAGCGGCCGAGAAGATTGCTGCGGGTGATCTGAGGGAAACGGCAATTCCGACTGATAGCCGCAGTGAGGTCGGAGTCTTGGGCCGGGCGACGAAGACGATGTTGGAGGGCTTGCGGGCAATTATTCAAAATATCGATCACAGTGCCAAGCAGGTAACTGCCTCTAGTGAACAGCTGAATACGCGCAGTGCGGAGTTGTTTCATGCCGTCAACAGCATTGCCGAAAATGGTATGGAGGTGGCGGGCAGTACGCAGCAGCAACAGGCTGTTGTCCTGCGGGCGATATCACTGGCGGAGGATATTACCTTTGGTATGGACCGGGTGAGCCTGCGCACGGCTTCTTTGGGTGAGGCTTCAAAAACGGCGGCTTTTATGGCTGGTGAGGGGAGAGAATCCATTGAACATGTCATTGCTTATTTGCAGGGGGTTAGCACAGAGATGGAACTCACCACCAAACAGACGCTGGCTCTGGCGGAAGCTTCTAAGCAAGTGGAACAGATCATCGGAATGATAAAGAACATAGCGGGAAAAACCAATCTGTTAGCACTTAATGCAGCTATTGAAGCGGCGAGGGCCGGTGATGCCGGACGTGGCTTTGCGGTTGTTGCGGCAGAGGTACGGGATCTGGCAGATCAGTCGGGCGGGGCAGCGCAGGACATTGGGCAGATCATGCTGGATATACAAGAAAAAATTAGAAATATTTCGGAAGGTATACAGCAAAGGAATGAAGCCTTGGCACAAGGCGTTGCCTTTGCTGGTGAAGCCGGAAACGTCTTTAGTCATATTGCCGGACAAATCGATTCCCTGAATCAGGGGGTTCAGGAAATTCGGGATACTGCATCCGCATTGAATCAAAATGGTAGTACGGTGCGTAAGGCTATGGCCGATATCGGCCAGGCAGCGCAGGAAAATGCTGTGCGGGCCGAAAAAATTAGTTGTGCCAGTGGCAAGCAAGCGATCGCCGCGGAAGAAATGGCGGCTGCCAGTCATGAACTCGAGAGCCTGTCCGGGGAATTGCAAAAAGTAGTGTTGAAGTTTAGCTATTGATTTTTCCCCTGAGATTTTTTCTATATAGCCGAAGTTTTGGACCCAAAATGGCCCCCGTAGAGTTAGAATTATTTGATCTAACTTTAGGGGGCCATTTTTATGTGCGGCATCCTTTTTTTTGCTGCCAAATATAGGCTGCATAGGCACCAATTGCGATCAGTACAAAAAAGGTCAACCGCAGCATATGGTCGTGATAAGAGGCCAGATCGTGGCCGATGGAAACTTCAATCAAAGCCGATGGGAATTTTCCGAGCAGGGTAGCTAAAATGTAGTCGCGGGCAGGAATTTCGCTGAGGGCGGCGAGGGCGGTTATCAGACCGGATGGAATGAACGGAATACTGCGAGCGATAATCATGATCTTAAAGCCATTTTTGCCGCTGTAATCGTCGACTTTTTTTAGCATATTGCTGCGCCGGATCAGCGCGGTTGCGCCGTCTTGCCCAAAATAGCGCATGATAAAAAAGCTGATGATTACACCGATGGATTCGGCCAGCCAGGAGATAATCGTGCCGGGAATAATGCCGAAGATGATCCCATTGGCAGCCAGCAGAAAGATATTTGGCAATACGGCAACTACGTTGATAAAGATGACAATCATTATGCTGACCAGCATCGCATAGGTACCAAAGGAACGGATGTAATCAATGATGGCCGACAAATCTCCGGATAAAAGCAACCGGGCAATTTGTTCCCAGGGGGTCGGATTAACGAAATATATAATGCTAAGCCCGATACAAAGGGTAGCCAGACAATAGAGCTTGCGCTGCAAGCTTTGCGGTTTTTCATTGATGGATGAATCTGTGGTAAACATGTTAAAACCTGCCATTCTATAGATAAGGTCCGGGCAAGGGAAAATAAATTTCCCTGGTAATTGCCTGGCCGGATAGATATTTTACATTTTACGATTTATTTATGAAAAGGGGCTGTTAAAAAAGAATACTCTTATTAGATCATATAACGAAAATATTCAAGACGCAATGGATTTGGGAAAAATAGAAATACGGTAGCAGTTTCTTGCGTAACTAAGAGCGGACGAATCGATAGCAAATAAAAAAGTGAGAAAATCTTCATAAGATATTAACATTTCATGCATAGAATCTGCATATTTCTTTTCTATAATAAAAACAAAGAATACAAGGAGGTTTGTTATGAGTATGACAAATTATATGGAATTGCTGGCGGTTAACCAGCCGTGGAATTTGTTGATCTTTATGGTGATTCCAGTTGTTTTGGCAGAAGCGTTGGTGGCAACGGAATTTTTTACCGTATTTCTGCAAAATAAGGCAGATAGTGCCTGGCGTATATGGAATCGATATTTGGGAATAGCCGTTGGTTTTTACTTTACGGGGGTGTTTGCTTATTTGATTACTCAGGTCGTGCCAGGTATTGAATGGCGCGGATATGCTGATGTAATTGCCGTTAGTGCCTATTTAAGTGGAGTGATCCCGCTTTTGAGCATTGCACTGTTGGAACTGGGCCTTTGGGGAAGGCACTTTGATGACCAATCGCGGACAAAGTGGCACTTCGTGTTGCTAATAGGATTTTTGGTGGTCAGCCATATTGCAATGATTTTTGGTATGGTGAATCCGGAAATTACGGGCTGGAAACCGGTGCATCGCATGGAACAGATGATGAACGATAATACGATGAGCAGTATGCAGGCACAAATGCCAGGCAATGGACACAAGATGAATCCGTAGAAAAAAGCGAAGCTTGCAAAATAGCTTCGCTTTTTTCATTTGCAAACGGAATGTTTTCGTTTAATATATATTTCAAGGAGGGGATTCGATGGTGCAGTATTCTGTGCTTGTTGTAGATGATGATGTGAAATTGCTGGAAATTATGAAAACATATTTTCTTAAAGAAAATTTTGTTGTTCACACAGCCCGTGATGGAGAAACGGCCTTGCAGATGATCGCCCGGCATAAACCAAGCCTTGTGCTTCTTGATTTGATGTTGCCGGGGATGGATGGGCGTGAGATCTGCCGTCGAATTCGTCAGCACAATGATTTGCCGATTATCATGCTGACGGCCAAAGATGATGAAAGTGATCGGGTGATTGGTCTTGAAATGGGGGCGGATGATTATGTGACGAAACCCTTTAGCATAAAAGAAGTTATTGCCAGAGTCCGGGCTCTGTTGCGGCGCGTTCATGGTGAAGTCATTGAGCCTAAACATATAATGGAATTTCGTGATATGGTGATGGATTTACAGCAGCATGCAGTCTGGTATAAGGGAACGGCCTTAGAATTGACGCCGATTGAGTTTAAACTGCTTGAAGTCCTGATGAAAAGTCCCCGGCGAGTATTTAATCGATTGCAGCTTATGGAAAACACACATGGTTTTGCTTTTGATGGCTATGAGAGGACGATTGATGCGCATATCCGTAACTTGCGTCGCAAAGTGGAACCGGACTCAAAAAAACCACAATATATCCTAACGGTATATGGCGTGGGGTATAAATTTGCTGGTGATGAAAATGAAAAAAATGAATAGTCTTATGTATCGCATTACGGGTTTGACTTTTTTATTGCTGACAGTAACCGTGCTCAGCTTGATTTATCTTGCTAACTGGCAGATGGAGGCCCTGTTCCGCGAATATCTGTCAATGCAGGGCGCAGCATCAGACCTTATAGTAATGAATCCTATGGGGACACCAGAACTGGATTTTTTACATTCGGTTCATGAATCACTTTTGTGGGTGGGGATGGTGTTTGCTTTGCTCGGTTTTTTTGCCAGCTATATTCTAGCACGTAATATAACAGTTCCGTTGCGTGCTTTGCGCCAGGCAGCGGAGCTGATTCGTGGGGGAGAGCTGGGCCGGACCGTGCGAGTACAATCAAAAGATGAGGTTGGTGAGTTGGCAAATATTTTTAATCAGATGTCAGCCGGCTTGGCCCAAAATGAGCGCTTGCGTCGTGAACTGTTGGCGAATATTGCGCATGAATTGCGGACGCCATTGACTATTTTAAATGGTAATTTGGAGAGTATGCTCGACGGCGTAATCAAGCCGGATCCGACAAGGCTATTTTCTATGCAAGAGGAGGTATTGCGGCTGACACGATTGGTGACAGACCTCAGGGATTTGTCCTTAGCAGAAGTCAGACAGTTGGAACTGCATAAAAAGGCAGTGACAATAAATCCATTGATTGAACGTGCGGCAGACATGCTTTTGCCTTTACTTGAGGAAAAAGAACTGCTGTTTTCTTATGAACTCGCGGATAATCTGCCGATGATCAAGCTCGACGAAGACCGGATTCTGCAGGTATTGTATAATATTATAGTAAACGCAGTTCGCTATACAGATGCGGGAACCCAAATTGTCCTGCATAGTGAATTTCTGCTGTCTGAAACTGGAAAAAACGAGTTGAAGGTTCAAATTCGCGATTTCGGACCGGGAATTTTACCAGAAGATATGCCGTATATTTTTGATCACTTTTATCGTGGAGAAAAATCCCGCAATCGTCAAAGTGGAGGTTCAGGAATAGGGTTGGCTCTGGCGAAGCAGCTTGTTAAAAGCCATGGTGGAGAAATTATGGCAGAAAATATGGAACCAAGGGGAATGCAAATTACGATTTTTTTACCTTATTTAGACGAATAAAGCAAAAGTATTAAAAGCAGGAGGCGGTATTCCATAAAATAAAAGAATGGAACAAATGACATATCATATTGCCGAAATTTATTTAAAATTTTATTGGTATAAAATAAATTCATAAAGAAAACGCCGCGGCACTCTTATTTTTGCCGCGGCGTTTTTATGTAGAAAAATCATGTCATATATAGCAGTTGGCAATGATATCCTAACTATTTACAAATTGTTTACCTGCGCGTAATATAGCCAACCTTGGTTTGTGTTATTTTTAAAACAGGCTGAATATACATAGAGAAAGTACTTATTAAGGAAACAAGGATACTTAAAAAGAGCTTCTTGAAAAGGTGCAGCCTGAATATAATAGCAGGGGGAATTTCTTTTTATGAACAAAATGCTTATAACCACCATTACGACGGCAATGATTATGGGTACTGTCAGTACAACATTTGCCGCAGCGGATCCGTTCAGCGATGTGCCTAAGGACAACTGGGCGTATGGTGCTGTGACAAAACTATCGCAGGACGGAATTTTAGAAGGCTATGGAGATGGATCTTTTCGCGGCAATCAGACCATAACTCGCTATGAAATGGCACAGATTGTAGCCAATGCGATGACAAAACAGGCCCAGGCCAGCGAGGAGGATAAGGCGGTTATTGAAAAACTTTCCCAGGAATATCAGGATGAACTTGTAAGTCTTGGGGCGCGGGTTGGTAAACTTGAAGCTAAGCAGCCGAATGTGGCTTTAAACGGGGAGATACGAATACGCTCGACAAGCGGCTCGTATGATAATGGGAAAAAAGCGAGCAGCGTAAATTCTGACTACAGATTGCGCCTTAATGCCACAGCAAAAGTAGACAATAATACAACAGCGGCCTTTCGGCTGGTAAACAGAGAGCCGGATATCAATAAATTTAATACCAGTACCTCGCAGACTTTTGGTGGCAATGGGCAGTCCAATGCAAATAACAATACGGCTATTGATCGTGTCTATCTGACAAGTGATTTGGGGAATAATACGAGCGTTGTTGTTGGCCGGCAGCCTTTTATTGTTGATAAAAACGGTATGCTGGTTGATTCAGGAGCTTTGAGCTATGATGGAATCAGCTTTGGTGCGAAAGCAGGGCAGTATAATCTCAGTGCCTCCTATGGGCGTTTTATAAAAGGCGCTACCTATGATGGCGGCTCCTGGGGCGCGACAGCGCTTTTTGGTAATCTTGATGTAACCGGGGTCGGTATCAGCACGACACAAAAAAACATCACATATGGTATCAGCTATTTTGATCTCGTTAATAGTCATGCGGATATCAATGCAAGCCTTAATCCTCAGGGGGCTGATACACATATAAAATGGACCATTGCCAATGTCAATTATCTGCTGAATCCCAAATTTTCGGTAGGAATGCAGTATGCACATAACGGTGGCACGCCCATGAATTCGCAAGGAGCTGCTAATGGCAATGGCAGCAATATGTGGTCCGTTAATACGGTGATCGGCACGCAGAAGTTGGTGAAGCGGGGGGACAGCAATGTATCGCTTACCTATGTTGATGCCAAAGCCAGTTCAATGCTTGGTGCCCTGAGCAATTTGCCGATTGTAATCAAGGATCAGGCGGCTGATTTCAAGGAATATTTTATAGATTATAATTATGCTTTTAGCAAAAATTACACGGCAACACTGGAATATGCAAAATTAGTTTCACCCGCTGATACCCTTGCTAAGCCTGAAGACCAGCACCAATATCGCTTTTGGCTTACGGCCAAGTTTTAAGGCATTGCAAATTTAAACTGGTTTTAGTCTAATATCAAATAAATAAACGGAGCTGTTCCCGGTTATATAAATAACGCCTCCTGGCTGGTGTCAAAAAACAGCTGGGAGACGTTATTTTTTGCAAAAAATCATCAGATACAACCGCGTGGAGATTGCATATAAGCATTTAGCCGGGCAGAGTTTCAGTTAAAGTTGGGATTATTTTTGTTTTATGCATTTTACCGGTCAACGAAGTGTTGTCGCCGAGTGTGCTGAAACCAGTATCCTTAGCTCCGACATCATTGCCACGCGTTCGGCGCTGGGAGATCACCTTGGTTCCCTGTACCGTCGTGATCAGCACGGATCCATCCGGCATGATTTTAGAAATGGTTACAGCTGGTTGATCTGCAGCTTCTTCGGTATTGGCAAACGGGGGATTGGCAATTTTTTCGGCGATGATTTCAGAGAATTTTTTCTCTAAAGTGCCAGCCTGAGATTTTTTTTCGGCAGTCGCTGCCGCTAGACCGTTATCAACGGACTGAGAAGACGCAATACGAATCATAAAGATCCATCTCCTTTAATGGTTTTTAAATTATTTCAAAGATATATATCTATAGTATCGTTTGTTCCTCGGATTTGTTAAATTCATATATCCTTGTCCCGGCGGTAGCAGGAAGTATGCATACAGGATCAGATAGGTTTTTCCTATGTAAAGAATACGTTTTATATATGACATTTGTTACTTGAAAATAAAGGGTTTTCGGTGTTACTGGCGAAACTAATTAACTGGTAAAGTTATCTTTTGTAGAAATACAAAGTGGGTTGCAGTTGATATATCGGCTTGTATTTGTATGATTAGTAAGTTGGGTGAAGCATGAGAAGTCAGATAATAAATTCCTTGTCGTGTGAGGATACACAAAGGAATGTAATGGCCTACCACAAGGCGCTTATAAACGAGGTATGCTGCAAATTTGGATTTGCCGGGTTTTCGGTACAGCAGTTTATTGCCTTGAGGAAAAACGTCGAAGTCGGATTTGTAGCGACAAGACTCACGGACTGGGAATGCCGGGCTGTTTTTGAATACGGGAAAAAGCATGTGTTTCATGAATATTACCCGCTGATCGTTGATTTGATAAAAAACGTGACAATTCCGCGAAAAGAAAAGGACTATGGCTGCACGATAAATTACTATCACATGTTTCCGCCGTTGTACCATGAGAAGATGATCTACAGTTTTTTTGTTAATTTTTTTGATAAGCCACTATTTAAAGCGTTTACTCCGGAAAAGAGCTTATTAGAGCAACAACTGATGAAACATATATCGGCTTTCCTGTGTAAGCAAAATAAATATGGACCGGAGCAAATTAATGTAGCGATTCTCGATGATCAGTTTTTGGTGGTTTTGATTTCCGGGCTGTTAACACCTTTTTTGCAGGAGGCCATAAAAAACGGTATGGAGGATGATGATCCTTTTATTGCAAAATTATTTGTCGCCGAGGGGAAAACGGTACTGGAAGATATTTTGGCCCAATACTTCTCGACCCAAGCGTATAATCCATTTATTTATTTTGATAAAAGCAGTGATAAACTCATTATTTTATCAAGTCTATCTAAAAAGAGCTGGCTTCATTTTTTGTCGGCTGCATTTGAATGATTTGCGAGCTGTATTTTACGGAAATAAAAATTTCTTAGGAAATATTGTGCAAATCAAGAATGTATCGCATTGTTTATGAAAATTTAATATATAAAATATGCTTTTACTGTTAGCTTGAATGGAATATTTTTTATAAATATAGCTGTTTCATGCGCTTGTACAATCTGTGTACAAGCGCATTTTTTTTGCAGATGGTTTTAGTTTACACGAACTTGTGAAAAGGGGAACTTGAACTTATAACGGGCGGCGTATTTCTTAAAAAGGAGTTAGGGGGAATGAATATGGATGTACATGTAGCCAGACAGCCAATTTTTGATGCAAAGCTAAATGTTTTCGCCTATGAATTGCTGTTCCGCAAAAAAGTAGCAGACGCTTATGATGGAAAAGATGGAGATAAGGATACAAATTGCGTGATTGTTAATTCTTTTTTACTGATGGGAATACATTGCCTGACAAATGGCAAAAGAGCATTTATAAACTTTACGGGAAATGCAATAAAAGGAAATATTCCGCGCAGGCTGTCAAAAGACCTGATCGCGGTTGAAATTTTGGAGGATGTTGTTCCTGATGATGAAATTATTAAGGCCTGTTGCGAATTGAAAAAAAGAGGCTATATGCTGGTGCTTGATGATTTTGTATGTTTGGAACGGTTTGCGGCTATCATTCCGCTGATTGATCTGGTGAAAATTGATTTTCGACTGGTTCAGGCAGGAAAACGGGAAACGCTGGTGCGGATGTTAAACGAATACCCGGTAAAATTTTTAGCTGAAAAAGTGGAAACCTATGAAGAGTTTTCTGAGGCTGTAAAAATGGGGTTCTCGTATTTTCAGGGGTATTTTTTCTGTAAGCCGCAATTGCGGTCGCATCGGGATATTGTTGAATACAAGGAAAATCATTTGCAGATTTTACAGGAGATTCATCAGCCGCAAATGAGGTTTTCCCGGATTGAAAAAATTGTAAAGCGAGATGTGGTTTTATCATACAAGCTGCTGAAGTTTATCAATTCTTCCATATTTGGTCTGCGAAGCCGAATTTATTCTATAAGACAGGCGATGCTTCTTCTGGGGGAGAAAGAGCTGAAGAACTGGATCTTGCTGCTGGCATTAAAGGATATTGTGCATGATAAACCACGGGAGATTCTGGTGGAATCCCTGATAAGAGCCAAATTTTGCGAGACTATAGCCGCCGATAAAATGTCACCGCGTGCGGTGGAAAATGCTTTTTTGATAGGGATTTTTTCGTATCTTGATGTGCTGCTTGACCGCCCGATGCGGGATGTGCTCGATGAAATTCATTTATCAAAGGAGATAAAAGGCGTTTTACTGGGAGAGGAAAATAACCAATTATCATCATTATATAGATTAGCCGTCAGTTATGAAAAGGCAGACTGGAAGGCCTATACAAAATTTGCTGCAGAGATGAACCTAGAAGACACTGCTGTAAGCCGGGCCTATCGTGAGGCTGTCAAGTGGGCAGGCGATATTGCGTAGGCTTGCAGCTTGTATATAAAATGCTTATAAGGAAAAGGATGTGTAAATGATGGACACAAAAGAGAAATATCAGGTGGACATTGACGCCCTTAAGCTGACGGATGTAATTGAGCTGAGCTTTTTGCAAAAATTTCAGGATGACTTTGCCGAGGGTGTCGGCATTGCCAGTGTAACGGTGGATCCCGAGGGCAATCCGATAACGAAGCCCAGCCGTTATATCCGCATGTGTATGGACTATACGCAGTCAACGGAGCTCGGGCGAAAGTGCTGTGCCCAGTCGCACAGTCAGGGTGGCCAGCAGGCGGCGCGGGAAGGGAAACCCGTCGTCTATGAATGCCATGCCGGATTAATAGATTTTGCCGCACCAATTCTCATCGAAGGCAAACTGATGGGAACTATTTTAGGGGGACAGGTGTTGTCACAGGAACCGGCAAAGGAGAAAATATACAATAAGGCCAAGGAGCTTGGGCTTGACGCGGAAGCCTATTACGCCGCCGCCCAGGAAGCGAAGGTTTTATCGCGGTCAAGCATTGAGGCCGCGGCAAATGTTTTGTATGTTGTCGCCAACAACATGTCAAATGCGGCGTATCAGAAATTAAAGTTAACTGCGGCGGTAAATACCTTGAGCGACGGGGCCCATCAGATTTCAGCAACCATGGAGGAATTGGCAGCCTCCGCGTCGACTGTAAGTGAAAACCAGGTATCCTTAAACAATGAAATCAGAAATGTGAGTGCCATTACCGGAAAAATTGATGAAGTAATGGAACTTATCAAGGACATAGCCGATGAGACCAGATTGTTGGGGCTAAATGCGGCAATCGAGGCGGCACGGGCTGGTGAGGCCGGGCTGGGGTTTAGCGTAGTTGCCCAGGAAATTCGGACCCTGTCTGATGAATCCAAACAGACCGTGGGGAAAATCAAGGATCTGACCAGTACGATTAAGGAGTCGGTGGATTTGACGGTGAAAAAAGGGGATCAGACAACGGAAACCGTGCATCAACAGGCAGCGGCGATTGAAGAGGTCACGGCCAGTATTGAAGAGATCAGCAGTCTGGCTGAGCTGTTGCAAAGTCTGGCCCATAGCAAATAAAACGAGTTTAACAAATTAAGGCAATACAGGATGTTTTACTGCGGATGTGCAGGTAGACGACTAGGGAAGGAAGACTTTATATGAATGCGTTAAATAATTTACGGGTTGTGCAAAAATTAATTTTATTGGTTTCGTTACTATTGGCGGGAATGGTGGCAGTCTGTATAACCGGCTATGTATTCCTTGCTAAAACCAATACGGCCATGGAAAAAATGTATAGTGAAAAATTAATGGGGGTCGAGTGGGTAAACGATGCCCGGGCCCATATCCGCAAGGTGGAGGCAGATACCTATGCGCTGATGCTGACGACAGATGACCATGAAAATCAAGTGTTGCTAGAAGATATCGCTAAGCGCGGGCAGATTTTCAATGAGAATCTGACGAAGATAGAGGCTTTGCCATTGGATGATAAAGAAAAAAATGATTTAGCGAAGATAAAAAGTGATGTCCTAAAATACCGGGAGGTGCGGAGTAAGGTCCTGGAGCTGGCCAAGCAGAATAAAAATGCAGAAGCCTATATATTGTTTAACCGCGACGCCAAAAATTTGATGGAGCAATTTACGGCTGATCTGCATGATCTTTCGGGGGCGATTGCTTTATCGGCAGAAAATAGCCATCAGCAAAGCAAGCTAGAATTTGCCTTCGCCAATAAACTGTTTACTTCGCTGGGCGTGGCCGCATTGCTCCTGGGGGCTTTGCTTGGCTGGCTGATAGCAAAACAGATTTCGAGCCGCTTGACCGACGTTGTTCAATATATAGAAATTTTGGCAGGCGGGGATTTTTCGCAGAATATCAGTCAGCACAGCCTAGAAGACAAGAGCGAATTTGGCACGGTATCACGGGCGATTGATGACATGAAAAACAATATAAAGCATCTGATCACCCAGCTGACAAATACGGCGCAGCAGATGGCGGCCTCGTCGGAGGAACTTACGGCAAGTGCCGAGCAGTCGGCGCAGGCTTCCAATCAGGTTGCCGGCTCGGTAAGTGAAGTCGCTCAGGGGGCTGAAAAACAGCTGCATCTGGTGGAGGCGGCCAACCAGACGGTTGGGGAGATATCGGCGGCGATACAGCAGGTGGCAGCAAATACCGGAGTTGTTTCCGATTCGGCTACCGTGACGGCGACGGTAGCCAATAACGGTGATGTGATTATACAAAAAGTAGTAAAACAGATGCAGGTGATAAGAGAAAAAACAGATGCAACCTCCGCTGTTATTGGGGAGTTGGAGGATAAATCAAATCAGATTGGCCGGATTGTGGATGTTATTTCCAACATTTCAGGGCAGACGAATTTACTGGCTTTAAATGCGGCCATCGAGGCCGCACGCGCCGGCGAAGCTGGCCGCGGATTTTCTGTCGTGGCCGAAGAAGTTCGCAAACTGGCGGAACAGTCCCAGGCAGCAGCCAAGGAAATAACGACGCTGATAAGTCAGGTGCAGGGCAAGACAAATAGTGCTGTTACCTTTATGAGTGAAGGGAAAAAAGAAGTGGAAGAGGGAACCGGCATTGTCGGGGCTGCCGGTGAGAACTTTAATCAGATATTGGAAAAAGTACGGGATATAACAAAACAAATCAATGAGATTGCCGCAGCCATCGCGGGAATTCGCACCGGATCAGAAAATATTGTTGCTGCCGTGGCGCATATTGACACGGAAAGCAAGCGGACTTCAGAGCAGTCGCAGACAATATCGGCGGCTACCGAGGAGCAGTCAGCTTCGGTCGAGGAAATCGCTGCGGCAAGTAAGCATTTGGCGCAAATGGCGGAAGATCTGCAGCAGGAAATCCATAAATTCAAAGTATAAGGCCGCATTTTTCAAAAATGATGCGAAATAAATCCAGGCGGGCAGTCAAAAACCCCCTTTATCCTATAACGGATCAAGGGGGTTTTTGCTGGGCTGGTTTAAGGCAACGAAAAGTCGATAGGATGATTGACACTATCGCGGCGGCTGTCTTATAATAAAAATGGTTTTCAAAATAGGATTTTTGACCTATTATATAAAATGTGTTAAAATTCAGATGTTTATGGTAAAATATGGTCAATGTGAATGTATTGGAAAGCATATATGTACAGTGAGAGAGGACGGCGGATTGATGGGAAAAGCAGCGGCGAACAGGAAGGTATTAAAGCAGGATACAAGATTTCTGGTTCCGGGCATGCAGCTGGCACAGGATGTGTATAAAGATAATTCCACCATTCTGGTGACGGAAGGAACTATTCTCAATCCAGAATTAATTGAAAAATTCAAAGTTTGGGACATTGACCGGGTGGATATTGTGGCTGAAATTGAACAAAACCCGATTCTCGACCCTAAAATGCAAAAGTTTTTAAATAGCTATAACCAGTCTGTTGAGGTTATGCGGCGGACTTTTGAGGACATCCGGCAAACCCAGGATGTGCCGGTGGCAACTTTTACGGAAACGGCAAATGAAATTGCCGATAATATAACCGATGGGAGCAACATCATCGATCATATTTATGATTTCCCGGTGAGTGATGATTATACTTTTCGTCACAGTGTGAACGTAAGTGCCATTGCTGCGCTTATTGCAACCTGGCTGAAATATCCGGCGGATAATGTAAGTGCGATTGCCCTGGCAGGGCTTTTGCACGATGTGGGCAAGTCGCAGCTGCCACAGGAACTGTTGAATCAGCCGAATAAGCTTAGCCCGAGTGATTACAAAGTTTACCAGACGCATACCCAGCTTGGCTATGAGCTGGTAAAGAAAAAGTCGGAAATTGCTGAGAGTGTGCTGCTAGGAATTGCCGAACACCATGAACGAGAGGATGGGTCAGGGTATCCTAAAAAATCCCGCAGCCAGATGATTCATCCCTACGCAAAAATCATTGCAGTTGCGGACGTCTTCGATGAGTTTTTGACAATTAACTGTGAAACGCCTGGTGCGGTCAGCCCTTATTTCAGTCTCGACAGCATGCGGGGCGAATTATATCGTCTTGATGCCAGGGCCTGCATCATTTTTATGGACAATATGATGGACTTTTTGTCGGGAAACCAGGTTATGCTTACCAATAAACAGGCAGGAAGAGTGGTATTTCTCAATAAGGATATGCCATCCAGATCCATTGTTCAGCTCGAAGATGGCAGTGTAGTGGATTTGGCAGAAAAAGACGATATATACATTCATTATATTTTAAAATAACAGCTGCAAGATCCTCCTTGTAAATCGGCAGGATTTAGTTCTAAGGTGACGAACGTATAACGATAAATACATAAATCAGGAGGCGTGAGGAAATGAGATCTTTTGAAGAGGCAGTGGCGCTTAGACGGACAAATTATGCATTGGGGAAAGAGATTGGGGTTTCATTAGAAGCAATACTGAAATCACTGGAAACGGTGATACCGGCAGTTCCTTCAGCGTTTAATATGCAGTCGGCACGGGTTGTCTTAGCTCTGGGAGATAAGCATCAGGAGATTTGGGCTATAACGAAGGCTGCTTTACAAAAGATTGTCCCGGAAAAAAATTTTCCTGACACAGAAGCGAAAATCAACGGGTTTGCGGCCGCACATGGCACTTTGCTGTTTTTTGAGGAGATGGGAACGGTAGAACATATGCAGCAGGCCTATGCCGCTTACGCAGAAAATTTCCCTGTCTGGGCGCAGCAGGCAAACGGCATGCTGCAATTTGCTGTGTGGACAGCGTTTTCTGAGCTGGGATTGGGTGCCAGTCTTCAGCATTACAATCCGCTGATCGATGAACCGGTAAAAAAAATGTTTGAAGTCCCGGCTACCTGGAAACTTGTTGCGCAGATGCCGTTTGGCGAAATTCTAGCCGGACCGGAACCAAAGGAAAAGCTGCCAATCAGCGAACGCTTGCGAGTTTGCCGTTGATTGTCGCTATTTTTTATATGGTTTTACAGGAAAAGGCCCCCAAAATAAAATTTGGGGGCCTTTTCTATGGAGAATAGGGATTAAACGTCATCTTTTTTTAAAAAAGGCATATATTCTCTGTCAACATTGCAGATGTGATGGATGATCCAATCGCGAATAATTGTCAATAGTTGATTTGCGGGCAGCAGATTCTTGGCAAACAAATCAAGATATTCCTCCACTTTTTTGGAAAAAGCAATATGAAGCTGCTTATGTGCAGCGTACCCAGAATACTGTGCCTGTTCCATAAGCTCCTCTTCATGGGAAAAATGGGTAAGGGCATAGGCTTTGAGTTCATGTAAGATCGTAGCGGCAGCTGTTTTTCCCTGACCGGCTTTTATGGCGTTATAAAGTGTATTTGCCATATGGATCAGTTGTCTATGCTCATCATCGAGCTGCGCGATGCCAACGCTGAAGTTATCATTCCACTCAATATTCGCCATATAATAAAGCCCCCTCTTTTTCTATTTCGCTGAACATTCTTAAAAATTCGACATTTTTTTGAAAAATCCTTGTTGCAGTGAAAGCGGCAGAAGCTAAATGCGGCTGGGAATAAATGTGCGGCAAAGACAATTTTATAGCAGTTGCTGAAATAATTCATGGCAAAAGCGAGAAAACTTTGTTTTTTATGTTATAAATAAAAAAATATTTATAAAAATAAAGAGGTCTTGTGAAGAATGTCCTTTTCAAATAAACACTTGAAGTTTTTATGTCCTGATGTGTAAACCGGTAAAGGGCTATTAAAATCAAGAACCAACTCCTTTGGTTATAATATCAGTTTACAGTTAGTTGAAATATAGAGTTTAATTTAAATAATTAAAAGTACATATGTAATGGACTATATGGCTTGTTTGTCTATAAAAATCTGATAAAAAGACCATTGTTTTTATTGACGATATAGTTTAGACTTAGGTTTGTGTTTTTAGAGAGGAGTTTTTTTGTATGGAAGGAAAAGAACTGCAGCGCGGCCTAAAGGCGCGCCATATTGAATTGATTGCCCTTGGAGGGACAATTGGTGTCGGATTATTTATGGGTTCGGCCAGTACAATTAAGTGGGCCGGTCCGTCGGTTATTTTAGCATATGCCTTAGCTGGTATTGTAATGTTTATGGTCATGCGTATTATGGGCGAGATGTTGTACCTGGAGCCGGTTACAGGATCTTTTGCCACGTATGCCAAAAAATATATGGGCCCCTGGGCCGGATATTTGACTACCTGGTGCTACTGGTTTATGTGGATTACGGTTGGAATGTCGGAAATTACGGCTATTGGCATTTATACGAATTTCTGGTTTCCGGATCTTCCTTCCTGGATTCCGGCTTTGATCGGGGTGGCGATTGTCAGTGCGGCAAATCTTGTTTCCGTCAAGTATTATGGTGAATTTGAGTTTTGGTTTGCCCTAATCAAGGTGGTTACAATTGTTGCTATGCTGCTGATCGGGTTTGCAATGATATTTTTTGGCGTTGGAAATGGAGGCCTCCCGATTGGTCTTGGCAATCTTTATGATAATGGGGGCTTTTTTGCCGGCGGCTGGCAAGGATTTTTGTTTGCCTTGTGTCTGGTAACGGCGGCTTATCAGGGGGTTGAGCTCGTAGGTATTACTGCCGGGGAAGCTGAAAATCCGCGCCATACCTTGCAGCAGGCCACGAAAAATATTATCTGGCGCATTTTGATTTTTTATATTGGGGCGATATTTGTCATTTTAACTATTTATCCCTGGAATCAAGTGGGTTCTATCGGCAGTCCGTTCGTACTGACGTTTTCTAAAATTGGCATTTCTGCAGCAGCCGGCATTATAAATTTTGTTGTGCTGACAGCTGCGATGTCCGGCTGCAACAGCGGCATTTACAGCTGTGGGCGAATGCTTTATACGCTGGCGCAAAATGGACAGGCACCGAAGTTCCTGGGCAAGGTTTCTAAGGATGGAGTGCCGACGAATGCACTTAAGGTTACGCTGAGCTGCCTGCTGTTTGGGGTGGCACTCAATTATATGTATCCGGATTCAAAATTGTTTGTCTATATTTATAGTGCCAGTATTCTGCCGGCGATGCTGCCTTGGTTCGTGCTTTGTCTGAGTCAGGCAAAATTCCGCAAAAAATGGGCGGACGAGATGAAGGATCATCCGTTTAAATCGCCGCTGTTTCCCTATGCCAATTATGCGGTGGTCTTGTTTTTATTGCTCGTTCTTATTGGTATGAGCTTTAATGAAGACACGCGGGTATCGCTGCTCGTTGGCCTCGGATTTTGTGCCCTGGTAAGCCTTGGCTATTTTGCTTTTGGCATTAATAAAAAAGGGCAGGAAACAGAAGAACTATCACCATCGCAGCAACG
>JBOFWE010000078.1:0-1519 GCA_051653465.1 Selenomonadaceae bacterium
ATATGGTGGCCGATATTTATCTGCAGGGGGTAATATCAAGGATATCACGTGAAGCACCGGTGCTGGTTCTCGAGCAGGCAGATGAAAAAATAATTGCCGGCGGGGCCGCAAATGTTGTCAATAATACAGCAACATTAGGTGGCGAGGTATTTGCGGTAGGCTTGCTGGGGCTTGATAATGCTGCCAGAGGGTTGAAAACAATATTAGAACAAAATGGTGCCGATACGAAGGGCCTGTTTTGTGATGAGAAGCGTTCCACGATTACGAAAACGCGCATTATTGCCGGTGGCCGGGCTACCGTCAGTCAGCAAATTGTGCGCATTGACAAGGAGAGCAAGTCGCCAATGCAGCCGGCCTTTGAGGCGCAGATCATACAATACCTCAAGGAACGATTGCATAAGGTCGATGGGGTTGTACTCAGTGATTATGGCAGCGGTACGATTACGGAGGCTGTGCGGGAACTGATTACGAATTATTGTAATGAGAAGGGGATTCCGACCATTGTTGATTCGCGGTATGATATTCGTCGCTTTAAGGGCGTGAATTATATCAAGCAAAATGATGCCGAGCTGGCAGCTGCTAGCGGTGTCTCCCTGCTGACCGAAGATGATCTTTATGATGCTGGAACGAAACTTTTACAGGAAATGGAAGCAAAAGGCGTTTTGATCACCAGGGGAGAAAGAGGGATGACGTTCTTTGAAGCGGATGGGGCCATTCACAATATACCGGTTTCAGATAAGAGTGAGGTATATGATGTGTCAGGTGCGGGAGATACCTGTGTAGCTGCTGTTATTTTGGCCTTAGCCGCTGGGATTGAGCCAGTGGTTGCAGTTGAAATATCAAATTATGCATCAGGAATTGCTGTGCGCAAGCTGGGGACAGCTACTGTGTCGGCTGCAGAATTAACTCAGGTTTTGAAAAAGTGAGGAGCTTATATGCTGATAAATGCTGCGGATATAGAAAAATTTTGTAATATTTTACATCAGGCGGGCCGCAAGATTGTGTTTACCAATGGCTGCTTTGATATTTTGCATGCCGGGCATGTGCGCTATCTTGAACAGGCCCGGACCTGTGGGGATTATCTGATTCTCGGGCTTAATACAGATCAGTCAGTGCAACAGCTTAAAGGGCCACAGCGCCCGCTCAATAATGAACTTGATCGGGCAGAAGTTGTCGGTGCGCTTAGGTCGGTGGATGCCGTAGTTCTGTTTGGAGAAAAGACCGCAGAGACCTTAATTGCCAAGGTAAAACCGGATGTCTATGTAAAAGGCGGGGATTACAGTCTTGATACCTTGCCGGAGGCAAAAATTGTACAGTCTTATGGCGGCCGAGTCGAATTCATTGCCATGGTGGCTGGCCGGTCGACGACAAATGTGATTGAGAAAATAAAAAAAGCATTATGAAATAACAAAGATGCTCTGTCCCTTTATGGTGATGGAGCCTTTCTGTTGAGAAAGGAGTCTGCAATGACACCTAAAAATATTTTGATCGTCAAGCTCAGTGCAATTGGCGATGTTAT
>JBOFWE010000079.1:0-17509 GCA_051653465.1 Selenomonadaceae bacterium
CCGCTGAACTGGTACTTTTCCCCGCAGAAATGACAGCAGACTTCTGCCTTGCCATCCTCGCACAGGGACTGAAGATCTTCTTCCCCTAAGCTCATCAGCACCTCTTCGATCCGTTGCCGTGAGCACTGACATTTAAACGCCAGATCAAGGGTTTCAAGGTAATTGATCTCCATGCCGGAAAAAATTTCCGCCACAATCCCCTTGCCGTCAAGCCCCTCCTGTACCATCTGCGATACCGGGCGAAGCTGCTGCAAATTTGCTTCAAGCTGGTCAAGAGCACTGTCTTCTACATCCGGCAGCGGCTGAATAAAAAATCCGCCGGCAGCAATCACCTTCAAATCCTTGTCGACCAATACGCCAAGACCAATGCTCGATGGCGTCTGCTCTGAAACATAGAGATACTGCGTCAAATCTTCGGCAATTTCTCCCGTGACAATTTCACAGCTGCCGCTGATCGGTTCCTTGAGGCCCGTAAAGCGCGTTACGGAAACAAGTCCCTGCCCGACGCCGGCCCCTACCGCAAGCTTGCCTTCATGAAGCGGCAGATCCGCTTTGGGATTGTCCACATAGCCCCGCACAAATCCATCCGAACTGGCATCCGCCACGATCTTGCCGAGCGGGCCGTCCCCGGAAAACTTAACGGTAATGCATTCCTTGTTTTTCAGGTTGCTTGACAGGAGCAGCGCTCCGGTCATCGTCCGGCCAAGAGCCGCAGCAGCCGTCGGATAACACTGATGGCGTTGCACCGCTTCATCTACCAGATTTGTTGTCACGGCAGCATAGACACGAATGCCATTTGCCGTCGCCTTAATTAAATGATCTTTCATACTAACTCCTCATCTGCATCACTGTCTGCGATCCCGCCTAAACTGGCAGGGACAGCAGAATTTCATCGGTATCGATGTCAATAATTTCTATTTTCCCATTGGCAAGCATGGCGATCGTCGAACGGCCATCCTCCCGTTT
The DNA here is from genome assembly GCA_051653465.1 of Selenomonadaceae bacterium. GTDB lineage: Bacteria > Bacillota > Negativicutes > Selenomonadales > Selenomonadaceae. The sequence continues at coordinate 967 of JBOFWE010000079.1, forward strand.
GCTCAAAGAAGGCGAGCCTGGATTCAAAAAGATCGTCCGGCCGCGTTTTTCAAGCACATTTACGTGAATATGCCCGGTGATAAAAAGATCTGCTTTAAGCTGCGCTGCCATGGCATCCTTTTCTTCCTCACTGGGTACAAGATGACCATGGGTGACAACAATCCGCAGGCCATCAACAATGGCATAGCCATATGGCGCCTGCACCGGCAGGCTCAGGACCATCGCATCGACTTCAGAATCACAATTTCCTTTGGCCGCCAGAATCGGGACCGGACAGGCATTGAGTTTCTCCGCCAATAGCGCCGGATTGTAATCTTCCAGCATCGGATTACGCGGCCCATGATATAAAATATCCCCGGCATGCACAATGAGATCCGCTTTTTTTAAATATTTGTCATACGCCAGCGACCAGCGGGCCTCAGAGCCGTGCGTATCACTGATAATTCCGATTTTCATTTTACGCACTTCCTTCTATTTATATATTTTTTAATAAATTGGCCATTTCCATTGCTGCCATGGCTCCATCGGCGCCCTTGTTGCCAGCTTTTGTTCCGGCCCGTTCAATTGCCTGTTCAATATTTTCAGTTGTTACAACACTGAAAATCGTCGGCACCCCGGTTGACATGCCAACCTGAGCAACCCCTTTTGAAACTTCGTTGCAGACATAATCATAATGAGACGTCGACCCACGAATAACGGCGCCAAGGCAGATGACGGCATCATATTTTTTGCTTTCCGCCATTTTTTTCGCAGCCATCGGAATTTCAAATGCCCCTGGAACCCAGGCAACATCCAGCATATCTTCATCTGCCCCATGCCGGCGCAGCGTGTCGATCGCGCCACTGAGCAACTTGCTCGTTATAAATTCATTAAATCTTGCTGCTACCAGACCAAAGCGCAGCCCCTGCGCGGTTAAATTGCCTTCAATAATATTTGCCATAATAAAATCCCCCTAAAATTGTATTTTTACATTTCTTCTTCCAGCATATGACCCATTTTTGCTTTTTTGATTTTCAGGTACTTCTTATTGAATTTATTCGATTCAATTTCCAAAGGAACCCTTTCGACAATCTCCAGCCCATATCCTTCAAGGCCGGCACGTTTTGCCGGATTATTGGTCAGCAAGCGAATGCTGGTAAGCCCGAGATCGGACAGGATTTGCGCGCCGATACCATAATCACGCAGGTCCGGGGCAAATCCCAGCAGAACATTGGCCTCAACCGTATCCTTGCCCTCGTCCTGCAGGGCATACGCACGAATTTTATTAGCCAGACCAATCCCGCGGCCTTCCTGCTGCATGTATAAAACAACACCTTCACCAGCCCGTTCAATCTGCTGCAAAGCCGCTGCCAGCTGATCGCCGCAGTCGCAGCGCAAAGAACCGAGCGCATCGCCCGTCAGGCATTCCGAATGAACCCGCACCAGCACATTTTCTTTCCCGCGGACATCGCCTTTGACAATCGCCACATGACATTTATTATCAAGCCCGTTTTCATAAGCCACCAGGCGGAATTTCCCGTACTTGCTGGGGAAATTTGTCTCCGCTGCTTTGGTAATCAGCGTCTCCGTGCGCTTGCGATAAGCGATCATATCCTTTACGGTAATCAGCTTCATCTGATGCTTTTCGGCAAATTCGATCAAGTCCGGCACCCGCGCCATATGCCCATCATCGCGCATGATTTCGCAGATGACGCCCGCCGGTGAAAAACCTGCCATAACGGCAAGATCAACCGCAGCCTCCGTATGACCGGTGCGGCGCAGGACGCCGCCCTCCACGGCCCGCAGCGGGAAGATATGTCCCGGACGGCGCAGCTGTTTTGGTTTCGTCTGCGGATCAAGCATCACTTCAACCGTACGGCAGCGTTCATAAGCCGAAATGCCGGTTTCTGTATCATAGGCATCCACGGAAACCGTAAATGCAGTTTCATGATTGTCCGTATTTTTTGCCACCATCTGCGGCAGCCCCAGCTTGTCAAGGCGTTTACCGTCCATCGGCATGCAGATCAGGCCGCGGGCATGTGTTGCCATAAAATTAATTGCTTCCGGGGTAATTTTATCAGCGGCTACAATGATATCACCTTCATTTTCACGATCCTCGTCATCCACCACAATAATCATTTTTCCCTGCCGGATATCCTCTATTGCATCTTCAATTTTGCTAAATTCCATAGTTCCATCTCCTTTTAAAATCCGTATTTTTGTAAAAATTCCGGTGTGATTGCACTGGAATTCTTTTTTTCTTCCTCTGCTCCCAGCAGCACAAAGCGCTCCACATATTTCCCGATTACATCATTTTCCAGATTAACCTTGCTGCCGGCCTTTTTCTGCCCCAGCGAAGTGATTGCCCTGGTATGCGGAATAACCGATACCGTAAACCACCCGTCGGTGACAGCGGCCACCGTAAGGCTGATTCCGTCAATGGTAACGGAGCCCTTCTCAATGATATAGCGCAAAACCTGCGACGAAGCCCCGATCTTAAAGACTACGGCATTTTCCTCTTCGGTCAGTTCAAGTATCGTTCCAACCCCGTCAATATGCCCGCTGACAATATGCCCGCCCAGCCGGCTCGTCAGCAACAAGGCCCGCTCAAGGTTGACCCGGCTGCCGCCTTTAAGCTCGGCCAGGGCTGTGCGGCGAATGGTTTCCGGCATGACATCTGCCGTAAAGCTCTGCTTGTCAAAGCCGACAACCGTAAGGCAGATCCCGTTGACAGCAATACTGTCTCCCAGTCGCAGTCCTTCAAGCACTTTATCCGCACCAATCGTTATTTTCCCGGCTTTCGCGCCGGCTGCGATGCTCTGCACCGTTCCTAATTCTTCTACAATTCCGGTAAACATAGTCTTCATCACCTTCTATTGATATAGCCGCTGACGAGAATATCCCCTGCCAGAAGCTCGGTTTCCACATCCTCAAGTAAAAAAGCCTGATCAAGCGTTTCCACACCGTCACCGCCCACCGGCCCCGGGGCACTGCTGCCCCCCACCATTTTCGGGGCAATAAAGCTGTACACCTTATCAACAAGCCCGGCTTTCAGCAAGGAGTAATTGATACGAGCCCCGCCTTCAACAAAAATACTGCAGACGCCGCGCTCGCCCAGCAGGCAAAAGAGCTGCTTTAAATCCACCTGCTGCCCGTCATTGACCACCAGCACCTCAACCCCTGCCTGACGCAAGGCCTCAACCTTTGCCGCCTCGGCCGCAGCCGTTACGGCAATCAGCGTTTCGGCCTGCCCATCCGTGACGACCCTTGCCGTCAGCGGCGTACGGGCCCGGCTGTCAACAACAATCCGCAGCGGATTCTTTCCGCTTGGCGATTCAAGGCGCGTTGTCAGTGCCGGATCATCGGCCAGCACGGTGCCGATCCCGACGAGAATGCCATCGTACACATCACGCAGCTCATGCACCCGGCGCCTTGAAACTTCGTTACTGATCCACTTTGAGTTGCCTGCCGCCGTGGCAATTTTCCCATCGAGTGTCATCGCCGTTTTCATGACGACAAACGGCATCTTCGTCATAATCCATTTCAAGAAAACCTCATTGAGTCGCTCTGCCTGTGCCTGCAAAAGACCGGTTTCCACCTCAATGCCGGCTGCTTTTAGCATCGCTACGCCCTTACCGGCAACCAGCGGATTGGGATCCAGCATGGCAATCACAACCCGTTGAATTCCCGCGTCAATCAGTGCCTTGCTGCACGGACCCGTTCGCCCATAGTGCGAACACGGCTCGAGTGTCACATAGATCGTCGCGCCGGCTGCCAGTTCCCCTGCCTGACGCAGGGCATGAATTTCAGCATGCTCGGTACCTGCCTTGCGGTGCCAGCCCTGTCCGACAACCCGGCCATCCTTGACAATAACCGCCCCTACCAGCGGATTGGGACTGGTTCTTCCCGCCGCATAGGCTGCAATCTGCAGGGCCTGCTGCATGTATTGTTGCTGCACTTTTTTCGCCTCACCTTATCAGGATATTTCAACAAAAAAGGCTGCCAAAAAGATCGCTCTTTTCAACAGCCTTCAAAACGCATACAAATAAACCATCAGAAAATGCATTTCAAAATAACGTCTTTTCTCATCCAGACTGTACTGTCGGCCCCGGAATTCAACCGGATCGTGCCAAAATGGCTTGCGGGCTTTACCGCCGGTAGGGAATCACACCCCGCCTCAAAGACTGTTTCTATTCAATTAACAAATCCTATGTTAACACCAATTTACAAATAAAGCAAGCCATCAGCAAAAATCAGATAAAGCAATACCAGGTTGAGAAGGCACAGCAGCGGCACCCCGATATAAAAGGCCGGATGGCGCGTCTTGTGGCGACAGGCCTTCATTCCCAGTAAAACCCCGGCGGCACCAAAGGCTGCGGCCCACAGAAAAAAAGTCCGTTCCCGGATACGCCACTGCTGGCGCCTGGCCCGGCGTTTATCAAGCAGCACCAGAAAAAAAGCCGCCAGATTCCACAATAGGTAGCCCCCGGCCAGCAAGGAAAACGATGCTTTCATCTCATTCCCACTTCCGGTTGCGGCTGAGCAAAAAGCGCACAACCGTCAGGGTATCGGCAGCATTCATGGAGGTCTCATAGCCAAGATCCACAAATTCCTGCCAGACCTGCCGCTGCTGGGCAGGCGCAATCGTTTTCAGTTCACGCATTGCCGGCACCAGCTGCTTTATCTCCGCATCATCCATCAGGGAAATGACCTTCCGTCCCTTATCATCCCCGATCAGCAAAAAAAAGATTGCTGCTTTTTTTATTGCCATCATAAAGAAACCTCTCCCCATAAAAAACTGCCCCGCATCAAATGTCGCGGGGCGAAACAAGATTGTCACCGAGCACCAGCGCGGCGAGCGCCAGCGGCGTCAAAAAAGCTCCGTCTTTAAAGGCCCGCATATTCCCCCCTGAGATCTCATCGATCAGGGCAATCTGCGCCGTTTCGCCGACACGGCCAAACTCAAGCTTTATATCGTAGAGTTCAACGTCCCGCCTGGCCAGTTCCGCCTTTACCATCGCAGCAATACGCCGGGTCAGCAGCTTGATCTCGTCATACTCGGACGCTGTCATCAATCCCAGCATCACCAGTGCCTCTTTGTCAATCGGGGGATCCTGGCGGGCATCATCCTTCAACGTAAATTCAACGAAAGCCTCGAGGGGCTGCCCTTCCCAGGCGTACATGCCATAACGGCGCAGGAAACTGCCATAGGCCCGGTAGCGGCAAATGACCTCGATTCCCCGGCCAAAAACAGCGGCCGGCAAAACCGTCATGGCATTTGCAACCGTATCGGCCACAAGATAATGGGTCAAAAGCCCGTCAGCGGCCAGCCGCTCAAAAAAATATTTTGACAGCAGCAATCCGGCCCGGCCAGCTCCGGCAATATGCGGACCAACCGTATTCGCCCCAGGATCAAAAACCGGGCCCGTGCCGGTAACATCATCTTTAAACCGCAAACGGTAGTTGCCGTCCGGCAGACGATAGACCTCTTTTGTTTTCCCGGAATATACCAGTTGCATAAAACTCCTCCATTTGTATCAGATAAGGATTTCTGCAATCACCTTTTTGACCAGAATATCAGGCACATTCTTGTCAACCTGCACTTTGCCGATTTCATTCATCAATACCCACTGCACGTTGCCGTTGACGGTTTTTTTGTCATGAGAAATATTTTCAAACATCTTCTCCAGGGTACAGCCGGAAGCCTTCACCGGCAGGTGAAACTTGCGAACGATTGCCTTGACGGCTTTGACAGCAGCTTCGTCAATCAGTCCGAGTTCCCGGCTTAACCTGGCCGCGCCGATCATGCCAATGGCCACGGCCTCGCCATGATTGTATTTTTGATAATTTGTCTCGCTTTCAATGGCATGCGCAAGCGTATGACCAAAATTCAAAATGATGCGCTGGCCAGCCTCGCGCTCGTCATTGCTGACAACCGCGGCTTTGATCTCACAAGAACGGGCCACCACATGCGCTATCGTTTCAAGATCAAGCCGCAACAGGGCATCGGCATGTTCCGACAGATAGCGGAAAAATTCCGCATCATAAATGATCCCATACTTTATAATTTCGGCCAGCCCGGTATAAATCTCTCGTTTGGGCAGCGACTGCAGCATCGTAAGATCGATAAATACTGCCCGCGGCTGATAAAAAGCGCCGATCATATTCTTGCCCAAACGATGGTTTACCGCCACCTTGCCACCGACACTCGAGTCCACCTGTGCCAGCAGGCTTGTCGGCAGCTGCACAAAAGCAATGCCACGCATATAAGTTGCGGCAACAAAACCAGCCAGATCGCCGACGACACCGCCGCCCAAGGCAAACAGGGCCGATTTACGGTCAAGGCCCATCTCAATGGCCTTCGTATATATCTTTTCCGCTGAACCCAGGGATTTAGAGCTTTCCCCGGCTTCAATCAAAAAGAGTTCTGCCCGCAGACCCGCTGCCTGCAAAATCGCCAGCACCTTTTCCCCGTAGAGTTTACCGACAACACTATCTGAAACCAGTAAGGCTTTTCTCGAGAATCCTGCCTGCCGGATAAAGCTTTGCAGCTCATCTGCTATATCCGTACCAATGCAGATATCATAACTGTCTTTTCCCAATGAAACTTTTACATTACGCACGCTGCTTTACTTCCTTTCTGACAAACGACATAATCTGCTCCACAACCTGCAGCGGAGACAGTTCACTTGTATCAATAATCAGATCCGCCTGTTTGTATAAATCCTCGCGCTGAGCACGCAGCTTGGTGATCGCCGCGCGCCGCTCGTCCATCGTCTGATTCTCGAGCAGCGGACGCGTATTCTTCCGGCTTGTCCGCTCCAAAATAACCTCGACCGAGGCCGTCAGGGAAACAATGACGCCTTTTTTTCGCAGGGCCTTCATATTGTCCGGATTCAAAATCGTTCCGCCGCCGGTTGAAATCACCAGATGATGCTGCCGGGCGACCTTGCGGACCACAGCAGCCTCCTGTTCACGGAAATACGCTTCCCCATGTTCAGCAAAAAGCTGCTTTATTGTAAGATGACATTCTTTTTCTATTTTCCGGTCCGTATCGACAAAGGAGTAGCCCAGCCGGCTGGCCAGAAGCCTGCCCGTACTGGTCTTCCCCGTTCCCATAAAACCAATTAATACGACATTTTTCATCATGCTTCACCCGAAAGCCGCATTTCATATTGTTTTATGGCAGCCTTTAAATCGCCCAGGCTGTCTCCGCCGAATTTTTCCAATAAAGTCTCCGCCAACACAACCGCCGTCATGGCTTCCCCTACAACCGAAGCAGCAGAAACAGCACAGACATCACTGCGCTCCGTACAGGCCAAGACCTCTTCTTTGGCAGCAATGTCAACGGAATGCAGCGGCTTCATCAGCGTCGGAATCGGCTTCATCACCGCCCGGACAACAATCGGCTCTCCATTGCTCATACCGCCCTCAATACCGCCAGCACGATTTGTCCGGCGATACACCCGCTTTTGTTCATCAAAGTACATCTCATCATGCGCCTGGCTGCCCGGCAGATCGGCATAGCCAAACCCGGCACCGATTTCCACACCCTTGATCGCCTGAATCGACATCATCGCTCCGGCAAGCCGGGCATCAAGCCGCCGGTCCCATTGAATATGACTGCCCACGCCAACGGGCATCCCCTGCACAAGCACCTCAAAAATGCCGCCCAGCGTATCTCCATCTGCCTTTGCCTGGCGAATCCGTTCCTTCATCTGTTCTTCCGCCGCCGGATCACAGCAGTTAAGTTCTGACGGATTGTTCCCAATCCGGGTATTATCTATATTGTCGCGATCAATTTTTACCGAACCGATATTGACCACATGCGAAACAATGTTAATATTGCAGGCGGCAAGCAGCTGTTTTGCCATCGCCCCCACAGCCACACGGGCCGCAGTCTCCCGGGCACTGGCCCGTTCGAGGATGTCACGAATATCCGTGCGGTCGTATTTCTGGCAGCCAATCAAATCGGCATGTCCCGGCCGCGCGGCCGTAACAGCCGGGCCGGCCGGTTTTCCACTTACCGACATGCGCTCTGTCCAGTTTTCCCAATCCTTATTTGCCACCTTCAAAGTAATCGGATCCCCAATTGTCTCACCAAACCGGACACCGGAAAGAATTTCCACTTTATCCGTCTCAATTTTCATCCGACCGCCGCGGCCATACCCTTGCTGGCGCCGCGCCAAATCCTTGTTTATCGCCTCTACATCCACCGGCAGTCCGGCTGGAATTCCCTCTATAATTGCAGTTAAGCATTGGCCATGCGACTCGCCTGCCGTTAAAAATCGAAACATCGCTGCACCTCATTCATTATTTATTCTTGCTTTTACAAATTATTATAATTTCCCATGATATATAGTTTATTCTATGAAACAATATAAATCAAGTTTCGCAGGAATAAAATTTTGTATGATTCCAGTAGATATTTTGTCCATCCGGCAGACATTTTCACTGCATTTCAGGGATTTTTTCCCCGTCAGCGTAAATCACGACCAAAAGCTTACAACTGAGCTGGGTATTTTGGTTCTCAATCTGCATTTTTCTCACATGAACGCAGCGCGGCAAGGCTTCCACGGCCTGCAAAAACGCCAGCAGATCAAAATAGCCGCCCTGCACAGTGACCTCAACCGGAAGTTCCGCGCAAATACTGCCCTCAACTACAGCCCCCGGCTTCATAGAAGTTATGACAACTTTCGACTGCAGGGCACTTTGCTCGATCGCTGCCATAAAGGGCCCAACCTCCATCTGATCCGGCAGCATAGAAGAAATTGCAACCGATTTGCGCTCAAGTTCTCCGCGAAAACTGTTCAGGTCCGGGTGTTGCTGCAAAAAATTTTCAACCTCCGCCAAGTCTTGCTGCTGATCTGCTGTAATCTCTTGCTGCCGGGCAACTTCCCTTTGCAGCGGCTGATAACAAAGAACATATACTGCCGACAAACATCCCGTAAGGAAAAGACCCGTATACAAGAGTCTGCGGCCAAGTTGTAACCGCCTCATTCCTTAACCTCCTGTCCGCCAAAAGAAGACTGCAGGGAAAACCTGACCGGCAAAAAGTCTCCGGCAACATCGCGATCAGACTCCGCTCCGGCCAAATGAACTTCGGTAAAAAAGTTATCTGTTTCAAAGCGGTGCAAATACGCTGCCAAAGCATCATAATCTGCTGCCCGGCCCTCAAGCCGCAACATCCCGTCAGCCTGAAATTCAACTTCTGTCAGCTTGACATTGTCTGTCGTCAAAAAGCCCAAATGAATAAGGATTCCGCGGGCAGAGGATGACCGGCGGCTTGAAAGAGCGGTCAATAGCTGAACCTTTTTTCCATTTTTCAACTGCTGCAATTCAAGCATTGTCTTTTGCTCTGCCATCTCCTGAAACATTCCCATCCGAAGCCTGGCTGTTTCGCCAGCCTCCTTCGCTGCCAGCAATGCATTCCAGCCGTGAAAGATCAGCCCGGCCAAAACGATTGCCGCTGCTGCCAGCAGCAGAAAAACACCACGGGCGTAATTGATATTAGGTGGTCTTCGTTCCCGCGGCAACAAATCAGGCTGGTGCCCACCGGGATATGCCAATGCCTGCAGGGAAGCGATCTGCCCACCGCTAAAAGACTCCTCCAATACAAGATCCTTCCCGGGCAAAATTGCCTGCTGCCAGGCATCCCCCTGCAGCAACAGACTCTCTTCTGTCTTTTTAACCTGCAGCGGCTGGCGGCCGACAGCCGCCCTTACCACAAAGCCTGCCTGTGACAGCGAATCCACCAGTTTTATCAACGGGTGCAGCGGTGCGGTCTCGATCTGCAATACAACCTGTTCTTCACTGCGCATGGTTTCCCGATATGCATATGTATGCTCTCCCGTAATCGAATCGATTGTCTCCTCAACCTCCCACTTAACGCTTTCCACAAGCTCTGCCGCCGGCAGCGGCGGAAATTCCCGCAAAAAACAATGCACCATACTCTCGGGCAGACAAAGCACCAGTATTTTGCTTTGCAGCCCCTCCATGCGCCAGGTTGTCTCAACGGTTTCGCCAACACTGCCATGCTCTGTTTCCGCTTCAGACAACGGCCGCTCCGCCAGGCGCAGGAGAGTTATCCCGTCAGGCCCGCTATATCCCTGGGCCAAAAAAATTTTGTTTTCTTCCACAAATAAACCCAGCTGGACCTTGGTACCACTACATTTTTCTGCTATATACTGCTTGATTTTCCCCAGCATGAACGCATCTCCCTTATCGCTCCCATTTTCCAAGCTTCACCCCATCTTTCACTTGCTGGAAATGAACAAATACCTGCCCCTTTCGATCCGCTACACAGCTTACCGCCATCAAGACATATGCCTCTCCATCAAAGGTCAGGTATATTTGGCAGGATTTCAGCGGCGCATTTTCTTCTGCCGGCAGCGACATAATACAGACCGGTTTTCCTGCCGACTTCACCTCTTTTAAAATTTGTGGATCCAGACTTGCCAGTGCCTTTTCCGCACCGCTTTCCGCATAGGACTGCGCCTGCATCCCGGCAGCAAAACCATCGACCGCAACCCGCTCCTTTTGCGCGAGCCCAATTACAGCCACGCTCAGACAAGCCATCAGCAGCAACAGACACAGACCCAGTACCGAAGCAAATCCATGCTCATTCATCAGCACCGCCTCCGCTTCTTTTATTTTCCAGCACCGCGGCCGTTTCAACGACAAGAATTTTTCCCGTAAATGCATTACGTCCGGCAATCTCCATTACAATTGTTTTTTCATTAAATTTTCGGCACTGAAATTTGACTATACGGACATCACTATATATGCTCCCACCCGTCAGCGGTTGGTTGTTTTTTGTTAAAATCGCTCTTCCACCAGGGTCCCGTATCCGGTAAACGATCTGGCGCGGCAAAGAGCTTTGGCTGCGATTCCAAAGAGAAATTCCGTCTTCTTCGATTTTTGCCCGATCGGCATACATCATATCTTGAGTGACGGCAACAGCCGCCAGCCGCAGCTGCTGTTGCAGCTCCAAATCACTTATATCCGCCCAACAGGAATGCAGCAATAAAAAAAACATCGTACTGATCCCGGCCAACAGCATTGCCACCAACGGCAAAGCAACAACCAGCTCCAGCAATGTCATGCCGGTCTCATCCTGCCGCTCAACCATCGCTTCGCACCAGCCGGCTGAGTGTAAGCTGCTGCTCTTTCCCCTGTGGCCGCCAGCGCACAACAACCTCGATTTTCATCAAGCCCGGCGCTGCCGGACAAAGTGAAGTTTCCACATAAAAATCACGATTATTTCGCTGCACTGATGTCGCTATTCTTTGATCCGGGCAAGCCCCTGCCGGCAGCATGGCTATTTCTCCCTGCCGACAAGCCAGATACTTCTGCGCCAGAAAAGCTGCTGTCATTTTATCCTGGGATGCCAGGGTCACCTGCCGCCCTGCCGTATACGCTCCCAGCACACTGATACCGGCGAGCAAAACAGCACCCAACACAATTGTTTCCAGTAAAAAAAATCCTTTTTCCGACACCCTCCTGCCCCCTCTCTCACAAATTCCGCTCCACGCGAATGCGTCCCACAATATCGATGATCACCCGCCGCGCCTTTCCTCCCTGCAGCAGTAAAATGGTCAGCGGCGGATTCATTCTCCCCTCGGTATCAAATGCAATCCGGCTCTGATTGACATACATTTTTAATCCCGGCGGAAATTTGTGTTCGCGTAATTTTTCTTTCATGACAATACGATAATCGCCCTTGCGAATATAAAGCTGTGGCTGGTCATCCTCCCCGCGACCTTCAAACCGAACGTCAAGGCGCTGCATGCTGCGCGTCCGCTCCTGCATCCAGCGCAAATCAGCCGCCAGACAGGCAGCTTCATAATCAATCTGCCAACTGTCAAGTATGCCAGGCAATCGTGGCAAAGCATACCCGGACAATACACTAATTATTGCTAATATACAAACGAGTTCAATGATTGTAGCTCCGCGCTCCTTCATTCCCAAAAGCTCCTGCAGGCAGCAAAAATCTGCGGCGCATAAAAATATGCAGCCGCCGCCCCAAGCGAAAGAAACGGACCAAAGGGAATCGGATCCTTGCGGCTTTTCCTGCCAGCCATCAAGAGGCAGATTCCACATATAGCACCAAAACAAAAAGCCAGCCACAAGGCAAGCAGGATTGGCAAAGTTCCCATCCACAGGCCGAGCACCGCGGCAAACTTCACATCACCACCACCAATGCTGCCCGGCAGCAACAAATATAAGAGTAGTAAGGGACTTCCGCCTAGCAAAAATCCGGCCAGCATCTCCGGCAGCGACAATTGCCCGGCAAAAAACATGGTCAAAAGGCCTACAGCTGCCAATACAAGCAGGACCCGGTTAAAAATAAAGCCCTGCTCATAATCAATAATGGCAATGCAAAACAAAAACGCACAAAACACCCCTGCGATCAAAAATTCCATCGACAACCCATACGCCTGAAAAAGAGCCAACGAAACCAGCCCCATCGCGATTTCAACCAGCGGATAACGCCAGGGAATCGGTCCGTGGCAACTGCGGCAGCGAGCCCGGCAAATCAAAAAGCCCAACACCGGAATAACATCCATCCGATTTATTTTCTCTCCGCACAAAGGACAATGCGAGGCAGGATAAAGCACGGATTCCTGCCTCGGCAGCCGGGATATACAGACATTCAAAAAACTGCCGACGGCTGTGCCGGCAGTAAACAGCAGAAATTCCAGCATCATGAGCGGTCCTTCCGGCCAAAATCAATCACCAGATGACTTTGGCATTGTGCCTGATCATGCGTTGCCGTGAGTGCATACGCCTTATCGGTTATCATAAGCTTCGTTCCGTCACGCAAAAAACATTCCCCCTGAGGGGGAGCAACACGCGTCGCATCACTCAGATACGGGGAAAGATCGGTTGTTATGTTTTGCGGATAAACTCCATTTTGTGACTGGTAGACTGCAATCGCCGTGTTAATGGTCTGCAGATCTGCTTGTATCCGCACGGTATTCGCCACTGCCACCGAGCTGCTGAATTTCGGTACAGCCAGCATTGTCAATACTCCAAGAATCGAAAGCACCACCATAAGTTCCAGCAGTGTAAAACCCTTTTCATTTTTCAGCAATGTTTCCTGCAAAAAAACATCTCCTCTGAAATAAATTTCCCTACAAGGGAGTTTCCTAAAACGTTCTCAGTAAACCGCCGTGACAGCATCAAATAACGGCAGCGCCAGTGAGAGCACAATAAAACCAATGGCACTCCCCATAAACAGGAGCAGCAATGGTTCAAGCATTGCCGTCAGACGTTCTGCCTCCCGGGCCAGCATCATTTCATAAAACCTGCTAATCTTTTCCAGTATAAATTCAAGGTTTCCCGCCATCTCGCCTGTTTCCAATAGCTGCAAAAACATCGGTTCAAATAACCCGCTTGCTGCCAGGGCCCGGGAAAGCAAATAGCCGCGCTGCAAATCCTGCTGCGCCGATTTCAGTGCCGCGGAAAAGCAGCTGTTCGTTACGGATTGCTGTACCAGTCCGACCGCATCGTCAACCGCAATGCCTCCGCCAAGCAGCAACGAAAGCATGCTGCTGATACGCAGCGAAACGGCGCGCCTATAAAACCTGCCCCAGAGCGGCAACCGTAAAACCCAGGTATCAAGTCTGCACTGCCATTGAGGCTGTCTGCAGACAAAAACGCCCAGGCCAGCCACCAGCCCGAAAAGCAAAAAAACAGTCCCCCGAAAATCCCCGGCCAGGCGTCCTGCCGTCAACAGAATTTTGGTTGGCAGCGGCAAAACCGTGTGCAGATTTTCAAACAAGACAGCAAATACCGGCAACACAAAAATTATTAAAAAAGCCAGAGTTGCCATACTTACCAGCAGCAGCAAGAAAGGATAAAAAAGTGCCGATTTTACTTTTTCTTTGATCTGATAACTGCGCTCCAAATAATCTGCCAGCCGCTCAAAGGCAGCATCCAGGCAGCCACTGGCTTCCCCGGCTGCGGCCAGAGAGATCATGTCTGCAGGGAAAACTTTCCCGGTAAGCTTCAAGGCGTCCGCAAAGCCCGCGCCTGCCTGCAGGTGGCGAAAAACCTCCGCCAATGCTTTTCGTATGATCGGATCTTCCGCCTGCTTTGTCATGCTGCCGATTGTATCCAGCAGCGGCACGCCTGCCCGCAGCAGCACGGAAATTTCGCGGCAAAGCAGAACAAAATCTCGCTGATGGGGCGAGTGCCTATATGCCTTATGACAAAGATCATATCGCCAGTTTCTAACCCGTGTCAGCTTGGTAACAAACCAACCTCGCTGGCGAATCCGGCTCGCTGCCTCCCGCAAATTCTCCGCTTCAACTTCCCCGGCAAAGCCGATTCCCCGATGGTCCCGGGCCCGATATTTGTATCTGTTCATCCCCGTCTCCTTTCCGCATCCAGATAACAGTCGTCAAAATATTTCTGCTTTACTGTAAAGCTTGGCTGTACTGCGTGTAATCTGTCCGGCTGCCAGCAGCTCTCGTATCGCCATATCCATTGTCTGCATACCTGCAGCCCGTCCCATCTGCAGCTGCGAAAAAATCTGCTGTGGCCTGCCTTCACGGATCAGATTCCGAATTGCCGGCACCGCCTGTAACACTTCAACAGCACAGATGCGCCCAGAGCCGCTTTTCCTCGGGAGCAGCTGCTGCGAGGTAATCCCGAGCAAAACGAGTGAGAGCTGGAGACGGATCTGTTCCTGTTGATGGGAAGGAAACATTCCCGTCAGCCGCAGGACGGCCTCGCTAGTATCGGCCGTGTGCAATGTAGCCAGCACGAGATGCCCGGTTTCGGCTGCGATAAGCGCAGTCTGAATAGTCGGGGCATCTCGCAGTTCCCCCACCATAATCACATCCGGGTCTTCACGCAGCACCGAGCGAAGAGCTGCCGGAAATGACTTGAAATCACGGCCGGCCTCACGTTGCTCGATGATACTCTGAAAATGCGGGTGCAGATATTCAACAGGATCCTCCAGGGTGACAATATGCAGTGCCTGGGTCCGGTTAAAGACATCGATTATCGCCGCCAGCGTAGTAGATTTACCAGAGCCAGTCGCCCCTGTTATCAGCAATAATCCATGCCGCTTCTGCAGTAGATGCAGCAGCCCCGGAGGCTGCCCGAGCTCCTCAAGTTGCGGAATTTTAGCGGCAAGAATGCGAATGGCCAGTGAAATACCCCGCTGATGGCGAAAAGCATTAACCCGAAACCGACGCCCCTGCTCCACATAAGCAAAATCCGCCTCACCGTACTCTGTAAATTCAGATAATTCTTTCTCTCCAGCAACGCTCTGAAAGACAGCCGCCATCAAATCAGCCGTAATTAAGGGCTGTTCAAGATATTGCAGCCTGCCATCAATGCGAAGTGACGGTGGCGAGCCTGGGGAAAGATGCAGATCCGAGGCCCCAGCTATGACAGCAGCCTCCAGTGTTTTCTGGCGAAAAAACTCGACTGCTTTATTCACCATCGCCGGTCACCCGCATTACCTCTTCCAGCGAAGTCTCGCCGGCAGCCGCCTTTTCCAGTCCATCGCTCTGCATTGTTACCAGCTGTTTCCAGGCAAATTCTTGAAGTTTAAACATAGCCTCCGCCGACTGCAGGCGTTGACGCAGTGAATTGTCAAAGAGCAGCAGTTCATGAATTGCAAGCCGCCCAAAGTAGCCGGTCTGGGAACATTGGCTGCAGCCGACAGGTCGAAAAAAGCGCTGGCCGGGCTGACATTTTTCGCCGAAAAAAAGAACTGCCGGCGAATCAGCCGGCAGTAAATATGCCTTACGGCAGTGCGGGCACAGGCGGCGCACAAGGCGCTGGGCCAAAACTCCACGGATAGCATCGGCTACAAGATACGATTCAACCCCCATATCCAACAGACGAAAGATGCTGCCAACCGCATCGCCTGTATGAACCGTACTGAAGACCAGATGACCGGTCAGTGCGGCGCGAATAGCAATTCCCGCCGTCTCAGCATCGCGAATTTCCCCAACCATAATCACGTCAGGATCCTGCCGTAAAACAGCCCGCAAACCCAGTGGAAAGGTCAGCTTGGCCCCGGCACCGACAGGAATCTGATTGATCCCCGGCAGGCAGTATTCGACCGGGTCCTCAAGGGTGACAATGTTGCTGCACACGGAGCTTAGTTCCCTTAGCGCCGCATAAAGCGTCGTGGTTTTGCCTGAATTCACCGGCCCGCTGACAAGAATCATGCCATGAGGTTTATGGATCAACTGCTCAAAGGCCCGCCTGTTCGCAGGCGAAAAACCCAGCTTGTCCAGCTCGAGCAAGCAGCGCACTGCATTTAAAATTCGCAGCACGACTTTTTCGCCAGTAAGCTGCGGCATCGTTGAAACACGCACATCAATATGCTGCCCCTCATATTCATACATAAACCGTCCATCCTGCGGCAGGCGTTTTTCTGTAATATCCAGCAGACTAATTATTTTTATCCGGGAAACAACAACGGCATGTACCCCCAAAGGAAGTACATGCCGCTCACATAGCCTGCCATCAATCCGAAATCGTATGCGAAGTGCTTCCTCCTGCGGTTCAATATGAATATCGCTTGCTCCGGACT
>JBOFWE010000080.1:0-48714 GCA_051653465.1 Selenomonadaceae bacterium
TTAACCTGTGTTTTATCAATAAAAGCTGTATACAGCCGCTGTTTTGGTTCGTATTTTTTCCCAGTGGTTATCCATACAACAGAACTCTCCGGATAATGTTCACTGACATCCCCCAGTCTGACAGTACAGTTTTTCTGACGGGTAACTAGCAGTTTTTCGTGTTTTGGTGCTTGGAAATTTAACGACATCATAATGAATCTCCCCTTTTATCCCAAAATATATAAATTCTTATTTGCTGGTCAGTTTTCATTTTACCATATTTTATAAGGCTATGAAAGGAAGATTGTACAAATACAGCACTTGATTTTTTCCCCTGATAAAGCTATCATACAAGGTGAATACACTGGCAAAGGACATTTCTATGAATACCATCACCATTGCCCCTTACACCTATACGTATACCTTGGTGCGGCAGCCTCGCAAAAGCCTGCAACTCGAGCTCACCGGTCCTTTAACACTACTGATCAAGGCCCCTTTGCAGCTTGAAAGGGAAAAGATCTTCCACTTCATCCGCCAAAAAGCTGCCTGGCTGGAGAAAAAAAATCAGCTCTTGCCCCGCGGCAACGCCGCAAGACCAGGCTTAGATTCCGGTACAACGCTGCCATTTAGAGGACAGCATCTTTTTCTGCAAAAAAGCAGCTCTCGCTGTAAACCCGCCGTCAGTCTGTACGGCAATACCCTTAAGGTCAATCTGTATGAGTATGCCCCCCAAGACGACACCCACTCGCTGCTGCTCGCCTGGTACCGGCAGCAGGCACTAACCACCTTAGCTCAAAAGACAACAAGCTGGAGTCAAAGACTTGATGTCAACGTGAAGAAAATAACCATCAAGGACCAGAAAACGCGCTGGGGCAGTTGCTCATCCCTTGGGAATATAAATTACAACTGGCGCATCATAATGGCGCCAGAGCCAGCCATCGATTACCTTGTCGTCCATGAGGTCGCGCACCGGATCCATCTGAACCATTCTGCCGCATTTTGGCAGCTCGTCGGGCAGCACATACCGGACTACAGCGTGCAAAAACGCTGGCTTCGCCAGCACGGATCACATTTATTCAATATACTATAAAAATACTATAAAAAAATTTACACATCACAAAGGAGATTTTTATGAAAAACCTTAGACTTTTACTCATCGTTTTCGCTATATTCCTGCTGCCGCAGGCAGCCCTTGCTGCTACAGCTGACAACGCAGCCGTTCATACGGTTTCCGTTCAGGGCTCAGCATCGCTTGCCGCTGCTCCGGATCAGGCCAGCATTTCCATCGGCGTCACCAGCAATGCAGCCACAGCAGCGGAAGCACAGCAAAAAAATGCAGCAATTGCCACTGCTATTCGTGATTCTTTAAAAGAAAAAGGGATCAGCACCAGCGATATCCAAACCCAGAATTACAGTTTCTATCCTGTCTACAGTGAGGAAAAAAACCACGGCAATGACATCATCGGTTATACCGTTGACAACACGGTTTCCGTGACGATTAATGACGTCAAAGCTGTCGGCGACATCATCGATACCGCCATTGCCTGCGGTGCCAATAAGATCAATTCGATTGATTTCACGGTCAAAAACACTGACCAGATTCAGCAAAATGCCATCAAAGCAGCGGTCAGAGATGCCCGAAAGAAGGCAGATTTACTGGCCAGTGCTGCCGGCAAACACATCATCAATGTCCTAAGCATTCAGGAAAACGGGACCCGCATTGAAAGCCGTCAATTCGGGCAGATGATGCTCAATAAAGCAGCTGCCGACTCGACCCCAATTGAAGGCGGCAACGTAAACGTCAGTGCCAGCGTCCAGATCGAATTCATCATGGATTGACTTTAAATGAAAGAACCGCCAACCGGCGGTTCTTTTTTTCGCCCTGCATATTTTATTTACAGTCATTTACATCCACGCCTTCTGCTTTTATAATAGATTCTATATGTATAAATTAAGGAGCTGCTTTTTCTATGAAAAAACAACGTATCCCTGCGATTGAATATATCCGCGGCATTTCGATGCTTGGCGTTATCGGCATACACACGGGATCACAATATTTATCAAATCCGGCCAGCAACATTCATCTGGTTGCAATGTTTGAAATCTTCACCCGTTTCAGCGTTCCGATTTTTTTCTTCATTTCAGCCTTTGGATTGTTCTATAACCTGAATCTGCAAGATCGATTTGACTACCGGGATTTTATGCGCCGACGCTTCAAAACAGTTCTTGTTCCTTATCTTGTCTGGTCGCTATTTTATGTTCTGCATTACACTTTCTTATATCATGATGCCTCCCTGCTATCTCCGTTGACCTTTCTACGCTATCTTTTTTTTGGCTTTGCCTGCTATCAGCTTTACTTCCTGGTAATCATGTTATGGTTTTATCTTTTTATGCCGGTCTGGATTTATCTGATAAAACATATGACTGCCGTTCGACTGCTGCTCTTGCTCGCATTGCAGATTGCCTTTGATTATTACTCCAGCTTTATCATGAATCCCTATGGCATCGAAAATCCCCTGTTAAAATCGCTGCTCGTTTACCGCCTCAATTACTGGGTCTTCCATTATGTATTTATATTCCTTCTCGGCGGCTGGCTTGCAGTTCACTATGAGGCCTTCCAAAAGTTCATGCAGGAAAAACGCCGCCTCATCACTATTTTTTTCTTTGGCAGCATGACGGCTTTGTTAGCCTATTATTACGAACTAATTTTCAGCCGGGGCTACACAGCCGAAGAGGCCATCAATACCGCACACCAGCTTTCACCGGCGGGGATTTTCTACACGATCGCCGCCTCTGTTTTCTTTTTTACGATCTTCTCCTATAACAAGTATCCGGCGCGTCTCCATTCACTGCTGTCAGTGCTCGGACGGCATTCGTATTTTGCTTATCTGTTTCATCCGGTTCTGATCACATATCTTTCCCTGGGGCTGGCCGCCGGCAATCGCGTCATGACCGGCACAACTGCCATTATTTTCTACCTGGTCGTAGCTGCGGGCAGCATTGCCATCGGCGCCCTGTGCCGTCGTCTCGGCGATAAATTCCCCCTGCTCAACACACTTACCATTGGCGTTTACCCGAAAAAACAATGAAATCCTAACCAAGATTTTCTGCTTTTTCGATAAAAACCCCGCTGATACCCGCCACTTTGTTGCTATTGTATCGATATAATATCAACAAAATGACGGGTGTTATTTTTTCCTGCTGCAGTTTGGAGTATACTGTTCATATTGTATTCTATTAACTGACAGGAGAGATTTTATGAGAGACGAAAAACTGTTGAAGCTCACACTGGCTTCCATGTTTGCCGCACTGGCATTTATTTGTTTTACGTATTTTCGCATCGAAATTCCGATGGGCGGCGGTCTTCCCGGAAAGATTTATATCGGCTCGGCCTTTATCATGTTGTCGGCTTTTTTGCTGGGGGGAAAATATGGCGGGCTCACGGGCGCCATCGGTCTGACCATCGGCGACATTCTCGTCGGCTATGCAACCTCCGCCCCGCCGACTTTTATCGCCAAATTCATCTTCGGCTTGGCCTGCGCTTTTATGGCTCATCAAATTCTGCACCTTGCCGACGCCCGGACAAAGAAGCAATTGTACATCCGCACGGTTCTTGCCGGACTGTTTGCGTCTTTGATCAATGTTCTCACGGAGCCAGTCATTCGCTGGGCCTTTAAAGTATATATTCTCGGACTGCCAGAACCGGTAGCCTATATATCCGCCGTAAATTGCGCCCTATCAATGGCATTAAATGCACTTCCTTCGATTTTTGTCGCGAGTATCCTCTATGTTCTAGCCCGCAATACGGTATTCAAAAACCGCAGCCTGCTGGGCGCCTAAGCGACGTTGACAAAAAAAGCGTACGAAAACTCCCCTTGGGAAATTTTCGTACGCTTTTATTTTGCCCCGCATTGCCAAAACTTTGGGCTATCCTGTAAGGCATATAAGACTTTTTATTTTTTTACCACACCCTGGCAGATTATCGCCTGCGCTTCCTCGACCTCGGATTCGAGCACCTGTATTTCAAACATGCCCTCTCCGGTTGATGCGGCCATACCCACCGGCCGGATATTTGTTAAAATTCCATTTTCATCTAACAGCGCTTTTAGCTTGTCTGCCTGCTTTTTATTATTTGCAATATATATGGACGTCCACATTATGCACACTGCCTCCTTACACGAACACCAAAGTAGTATAGATACTGTGATTCTCTATGGAACCTGCGATTCCTGCAAAAAATTTATATTTCTATTGAAACTGCACCGCACCTTTGCCGAGCAAGGCTTCTAGTTTCTCCACTGCTGCCGGTGACGGATCGAGCCAAAATTTCGGCTCCGTCTTGATCAGCTTGCGTTTGTCGACAAGCTGTAGGTAAACCATTGCCGTCCCATGATGCGCAGCAAAAATTTCATGCAAGGCCTGAAAGGTGTCTTCCGATTCCTTATCCCCGGAAATTCGCAGCCGGATTTCCGGCTGATATTCTCCCAGCAAACAAATTGTATCGGCAATGACCTTGCTGCCGGTATCCGTCTCATTAAACCGACCCTGAATGACAACCGGCACATCCGGTGCCAGCAGATTGACATGCTGGTAAAATACTCGGGGGAAAACAACGACTTCTATGGAGTTTGTAAAGTCCTCAACCTCCAAAAAACACATCGTATCACCCTTTTTGGTCGTGATCCTTTTTGCCCCGGAAATAAGACCGCCAATTTTCACCATTTGCCCTTCTTTTGCTTTTCCCTCCAGCAGTTCAGGAATCGTGACAAACTTCTCCAGTGTTTCGCGGTATTCATCAAGCGGATGCCCGGTGATGTAAAAACCCGTGATTTCTTTTTCCAGCTGAAGGATCTCCCGTTTCGGCAATTCCGGTATATCCGGCAGCTGTATATCTTCGGCCTCTTCCATCGCCGCTTCATCAAACAGACCCAGCTGGCCGCTGGCAGCATCGCGTTGGCGAGCTCCGGCAGCATCAAGGGCCTGATCGAGAATCGCCAGCAGCTGAGCCCTCCGCCCGCCAAGCGAGTCGAAGGCCCCCCCTTTAATCAGACTTTCCATAACACGCTTATTCACCGTCCGCATATCAACCCGGGAACAAAAATCGATCAGGGAGGTAAACGGACCGTCATTTTCACGCACCTGCACCAAATTATTCAGCGCTGCTTCCCCGACATTTTTCACCGCCGCCAGACCAAAGCGGATCGCTTCTCCATCCACACTGAACGAAGCCTTGCTGGCATTGATGTCCGGCGGCAGTATTTTGATGCCCATATGACGGCACTGCTCGATATAAAGCCCCACCTTGTCATTTGTATCCATAATACTCGAGAGCATTGCCGCCATAAACTCTTGCGGGTAATGTGCTTTCAGATAGGCGGTCTGATAGGCGACCAGGGCATACGCCGCACTGTGTGATTTATTAAAACCATAATCGGCAAAATGCGTAAGCAGGTCGAAAATCGTGTTAGCCAGCGAATCCTCAATTCCATTAGCCGCCGTTCCCTTGAGGAAGCTTTCCTTTTGCGCCATCAAGATCGCATGCTTTTTCTTCCCCATTGCCCGGCGCAAGAGATCGGCTTGTCCAAGCGAAAATCCCGCCAAAACCTGTACTATCTGCATAACCTGTTCCTGATACAAGATAACCCCGAAGGTCTCCTTAAGGATAGGCTCCAGCAGCGGATGCATATAAGTGACTTCTTTTTTTCCATGGCGGCCGTTAATAAAATCCGTTACCATGCCGCTGCCGAGGGGGCCCGGCCGGTAAAGTGCAACCAACGGAATCAGATCCGCAAACCCTTCCGGGCGCAAGTCCTTGACTAAAGTTGTCATGCCGGCCGATTCCATCTGAAAGACCGCCCCGGTATGGCCGGCACAAAGCATGGCCGAGGTCTTTTCATCGACGAGTGGAATTTTTTCCAGATCGACATCAATCCCACGGCTCTCCTTTATGTACGTCAGAGCATCACTTATGACAGTCAATGTTCTGAGCCCCAGAAAATCCATTTTAAGCAAGCCAAGTTCTTCCACGTGATCCTTGTCGTACTGGGTAACGAGAGTTCCCTCCGAGACCTGCACCGGCACATAGTCCGTCAAAGGATCGCGGGCAATAACAACTCCGGCCGCATGCGTGGAGGAATGTCGCGGCAATCCTTCCACATCGCGGGCAAAATCCAGCAATCGTTTGACGGCCGGACTCTCATTGTAGAGCGCCTGCAGTTCACTGACCTGTTTCATCGCCTTGTCAATCGTAATGCCAAGCTCTGCCGGAATCAGTTTAGCAACCTGATCCACTTCACTATAGGACATGTTCAATACCCTGCCAACATCACGAATAGCACCCTTGGCCGCCATGGTGCCAAAAGTAATGATCTGCGCCACATGGTCATCACCATAAAGACGCTTGACGTATTCAATTACTTCTTCACGCCGCATATAGCAAAAATCAATATCAATATCCGGCATCGTCACGCGTTCCGGATTTAAAAAGCGTTCAAAGAGCAGCTTATATTCGAGCGGATCAATATCTGTAATCCCCAAAAGATAGGCCACGATACTGCCGGCTGCCGACCCTCGTCCCGGACCTACGGCAATTTTCTGGCTGCGGGCATGATTTATAAAATCCCAGACAATCAGAAAATAACTATCGTACCCCATCTTGCGAATAACTGCCAGCTCATATTCCAGTCGATCCCGCTCCGTTTGCCCCGCATGCGGGTAGCGCTGCCCGAGCCGGTCTTCACAAAGCTTGCGCAGATATTTATCATCCGTCATCCCCTCTGGCAGCGGAAAATTTGGCAGATGGAGCTTGCCAAATTCAAAATCAACCTGGCAGCGCTCGGCAATTTTCAGTGTATTGGCGAGCGCCCCCTCATAGGCACCAAAGAGCTGGCCCATTTCGTCAGCCGACTTCAGGTAAAACATATCTCCCTGAAAGCGCATCCGCGATTCATCATCAATAGTCTTGCCCATTTGAATGCAGAGCAGTACATCATGAAACTCACTGTCCGCCTTTTTGATATAATGCAGGTCATTCGTTGCCACCAGTCCGACAGCATGTTTTTCAGCCAATCTGACCAACTCGGCATTGGCCCGCTTTTCTTCAGGAATCCCATGATCCTGAATTTCAATAAAAAAATTGTCCCGGCCAAAAATCTCAATGTATTCGGCCACCAATGTGTCTGCCAGCGGCAGATTATCCCGCAAGATAGCCTGGGGGATCTCACCAGCAATACAGGCGCTGAGGCAGATCAAGCCTTCACTGTACTGGCGCAAAATCTCCTTGTCGACACGCGGCTTATAATACATGCCTTCCGTATTGGCCAGAGAAACAAGCTTTACCAGATTTTTATAGCCCTGATCGTTTTCAGCCAATAAAATCAGATGGTAATAGCGGGTGCCATCAACCTCAAAGCGGTCATGACGTGACCCAGGAGCAAGGTACACCTCGCAGCCAATAATCGGCTTAATCCCTTCTTTTTTCGCTGCTTTATAAAAATCAATAACGCCGTACATCGAGCCATGATCTGTAATGGCAATCGCCGGCATATTAAGTTCTTTTGCCGTCTTGACAAGATCTTTAATCCGGCTTGCTCCGTCCAGCAGACTGTATTCTGTATGGACGTGCAGATGCACAAACTGCCCGCCGGCTGTGTTTTTAATTTCATTCATAGCAATGCCTCTCTATTTTTCCCCGCTGCATTTTTCCAGCAGCAATATAGATTCTATTATACAGAAGGCATCGCACTTCGACAAGCCGATTAAAAATGACCGCCCCCCTTGCCCCGGCTATTTTATGGGCCGATAACGCCCGCTTCCAGCTGCTGCGGATTGCCACTTTATTATTCGGTAAAAAATTGTTATAATTTATAAATGGCTTAAAATAAGATAAAGAGGTGTTATCCGATTGTTTCATATAGGAATTTTGCAACTAACTCAAAACTTGGATGACGCAGTGCGCGGCTTTAAGCAAAGACTTGAAGCCTTGAACATTGCCGTCACCTACGAATACCGCAATGTTGACGGCAATACCGCCGCACTGAAACAGGCGGCGGAGGAACTGGCGGCTTTATCCGTGGATCTGATCTTTGCCTGCTCCACCCCTGCTGCCCTGGCAGCAAAAGCCTTGCCTGGAAATATCCCGGTTGTTTTTACACCTGTGTTTGATCCGGTCAGCGCCGGACTCGTCGACTCCTTTGCCATCCCCGGCGGCAAAATGACCGGCATGAGCGGCATGGTCCCGGCAAAAGACAAGGTCACCTTTATTAAAACACTCTTGCCCGCGGCCAAAAAAATCGGCATGCTGGTTCCCGCCGAAGATCAAAATGCGCAGATTGAGGCTGCTAATTTCCGCCTGGCGGCTGAGGGAAGCTTCGACCTGCATGAAATTGCAGTTAAAACGGCGGCTGATCTTTCCCTGCTGCACGAACTGTTACCGGAAGATCTAGACGCTTTATTCCTGCCGATCGGGAAAATCCTTGAAGAAAATTTTTCCAGCATCGCTTATTATACCGATGCCATGGACTTGCCGATCATCGCCTCCCATGCGCCCAATGTTTCCATGGGAGCACTCGCGGCACTTTGTGCCAGCCATACGGACCTGGGCGAGGCCTGTGCCGAACAAGCGCAGGCTGTGCTCTGCGAAAAAAAAGCCGCCGGAACAATTCCGGTTGGACAGCCGCGGCAGGAACAAGTTCTGCTGAACGCTTTTGTCGCCGACAACCTTGGCATCGAGCTGCCAGCAGAACTGACAGCCCTAGCCGCTGAAATTTACAATTGATCACAAGGAGCATCAAGAATATGTTATTAACCCGTAAATCCGTAGAATTACTGGCTCCGGCCGGTACCTGGGACTCCCTCGTCGCCGCCGTCGAAGCCGGTGCTGACGCCGTATATCTCGGCGGTAAGCACTTTAATATGCGCCTGCACCGCAGCGACACAAATTTTGATGACGAGATGCTAAAAAAAGCTGTCGATTATGCCCATACCCACGGGGTAAAGCTTTACATAACAATCAACAACCTGCTCAGCGACCGTGAACTAGCCCCCCTGAAAAAGTATCTGCTGTATCTCGATACAATTAAGCCGGATGCCCTGCTCGTTCAGGACCTGGCCGTACTGGAACTCGTGCGTGAGCTGAAAATTTCCATTCCGCTTCATACCTCCGTCATGATGAATACGCATAATGAACACGCCATAAACAAACTCAAGGAATACGGCATTACCCGCATTGTCGTCGGCCGGGAAATGACCTTGTCCGAGCTGAGCCTGTTTAAAGAACGCACAGGTATTGAGGTCGAGTACTTTATGCATGGCGATATGTGTATTTCTGAAAGCGGACAGTGCATCCATTCCGGCGTCGTTTTCGGTCAGAGCAGCAATCGTGGCCGCTGCCTGAAAATGTGCCGCTGGGCCTACAAACTGCTGGACGAAGCCACCGGTGAAATTGTTACAGAAAACGATCCCGGCGACTATCGCCTGGCGATCAAAGACATGTGTATGTATCGCAATATTCCGGAACTGATACAAGCAGGCGTTCACTCTTTTAAAATTGAAGGCAGAATGCGCACGCCAGACTTCGTCAGCCGCATCGTGCGTACCTACCGCAAAGCCATTGACAGCTATATTGCAGATCCCACCGGCTACAGTATTGATGAAAACGACTGGCAGGATCTTTATGACAATCGTTCCCGCGACTTTACGACCTGCTTTGCTCTCGGCCAGCCCGGCAAAAAGGACATCGGATTTTCCGGCGAACGTGAGCCAAGATTTTTCAGTCAGGCCGTAAAAGAAGCCGGCCTGAAAGCAGGCATACTCGATCGCGAATTGCCAGTTCAGGCTGAAAACGCCGCCCAGCGTCACCTCTCTGTGCGCGTAGCGGATCTGGCGGCGGCAAAGGCAGCCTGTGAAAACGGCGCCGACACGATTTACATCGGTGGCGAAGCCTTTAAGCCGCAACGTCCCTGGACCTTGACTGATATACAGACAGCCCTACAGATCGCTGAAACGACAAATACCAAGGTAGTTGTCCTTACACCCCGCACGACGATGCGCCGCGAATGCGGCGAGCTCGAACAGTTTTTTGCCGAGCTGATGAAAATCCGCCCAGCCGGTATCATGGTCAGCAACCTGGGTTCTTTGCATCTGGCCCGCACCTTGACCGACTTGCCACTGCAGGCAGATTTCGCCTTTAATACCTTCAATCATTTGAGCACGCAGTTTTTAAAGAAAAACGGCATTTGTCAGGCTGTGGCCTCCCTTGAGGCCTCCTATCCACAGGTACGCGATCTCATCGAAGCCTCGTCGCTGCCCATTGAAATCATCGTTCACGGTGCAACAGAGGCGATGATCTGCGATCATAACTTTGCGGCCATGCAGCTTGATTTTTCACCACTGCAAAATCCAGAGCTGGCCGATCATCATTACGCACTGCTCGATACCGCTAAAGAGGCGCATCCGCTGCGCGTAGACCAGTATGAACGGACCCACATCCTGTTTGCCAAAGATCTGTGTCTGCTGCCATACCTCGAAAAACTAAACGGCGTGGCCTCTTATCGCCTGGAAGCACAGCATTATTCCCCTGAACTGACCGCGCAGCTGACAAAAATTTATCGCCGCGAGCTCGATGCACTTGCCACTCCGGGTTATCAATTCCAGCCGCAAATTCTGGAGGACCTGAAAAAAATCAGTCCGCGCGAACTCGGCATCGGCGCTTACCGCTACCGGGTTTCACGCTGAGAAAGAAGGCTTGTTTATGACGAACTACATTGGACCTGAAGCTATTCTCGCCAAGAAAAAGGAATATATCATCCCCTGCCTCGGTCATTTTTACAAAGAACCCCGGCAGTTTGTCCGCGGATCGATGCAGTATCTTTATGACAGTACCGGCAAAAAATATCTTGACTGCTTCGCCGGCATATCGGTTATTAACTGCGGTCACTGCAATCCGGCGATTACTGCTAAAATATGTGAGCAGGTTGAAACATTGCAGCATGTCTGCAATGTCTACCTGACAGAAAACTTTGTCAATCTCGCCGAACAGCTGGCTGCGGTTACCCCCGGCGATCTGCAAAAATCCTTTTTCTGTTCTACGGGAACGGAAGCAAACGAAGGAGCAGCCCTGCTTGCGACAATTTACAGCGGCAGCAGTGAATTCATCTCCCTGCGCCACGGTCTGCACGGCCGCACGAAACTCACCATGAGCATGACGGGCATCGGCATGTGGCGCACGGACCCCGAACCTGTCGGTGGCATTCATTTCGCCCCTAATGCCTATTGTTATCGCTGCCCACTTGGCAAAACATATCCGCAGTGTGATCTCGCCTGCGCCAATGCCGTGGAAGATCTGATAAAGACTACCACCTCAGGTCATCCGGCAGCCTTTATTGCCGAGGCCATCCAGGGAAATGCCGGCATTATCACGCCGCCACCAGGTTATTTCAAGCGCGTTAAGGAAATTCTTGATGCCTATAATATTCTCTTTATTGTTGATGAAGTACAGACCGGATTTGGCCGTACCGGAAAAATGTTTGCCATCGAAAACTATGAGGTTGCCCCTGATATCATGACCATGGCCAAGGCACTCGGCAATGGTACGCCGATCAGCGCCTTTATCGCCTCGGCTAAAATTGCTGACAGCTACACCCAGCCGGGAGCGTCAACGCTTGGCGGCAATCCGGTTTCTTCCACTGCCGCCCTGGCAACGCTTGACTACATCAACAGCCAACAGCTGGTCGAAAAAGCGCAGTTGCGTGGAGCGCAGCTGCGGGCAGGTCTGGAGGCTCTTCAGCAGCGCTATCCGATCATCGGCGATATCCGCGGTTTTGGCCTTATGCTCGGCGCTGAACTCGTTCATCCGGATAAATCGCCGGCGGCCGACGAACTTGAAAATATTCTCGAAGAGATGAAAGACCGCGGCTTCATTGTCGGCAAGAACGGTATCAACCGCAATGTAATGGCCTTCCAGCCACCGCTGGTAATCACCGAAGAGGATATCAACCAACTCCTCAATACACTTGATGATGTACTAAAAAAATACCAGTAAAAAAAGCGTTCCGCAAAAGATTTTTGCGGAACGCTTTTTTATTCATCTCAGGAATTTTTTAATCTTGTCAAAACTTCCATCATCAGCTTTACCTGTGGAGCCACGGTATCAAGCTGCAGTTTCTCTTCCGGTGTATGAATGCCAATAGAGGTGACCCCGATCGAGACCATATCCAGCTGCGGATTCTTTTTAAAGAACCAGCCACATTCAAGCCCGGCATGAATGACTTCGACCTTCATCGGGCGGTCATTTTGCTCTGCAAAAACGCCTGTCATCAGCTCCAGCAAGCGGCTGTGCGGATTTTCAGCCCAGCCTGGGGACTGCGCCCCAAAAACCACATCAAAACCAGCTGCCGTACCTGCCGCCAGCGACATATAACGAAATTCATCAATGCGGGCATCAATGGCACTGCGCGGAAAATAGCTTACAACCAGCTGATTTTCATTTATTTCCGCCAAGCCCAAATTTGCTGAAGTTTCAACAAGTCCGTCAGCCGACTGCGACATTGCATATACCCCTGTATGCAGCAGGCAGATAAGCTGCAGCAATCCCCTGCTGTCAGCCGCAGAAAATACCCGCTGTGGCATAGCGGTAGTTGTCACAGCAAAAACCGGGGTCTTCTCCACGCCCCCATAAATATGCTGGAAATCCGCTTTGACTTCAGCCAGCACAGCTTCAAGCTTTGACAAATCATCCCGGCCAGCAACAATCACAGCCTCAGCCTTCGCCGGAATCGCATTGCGGGCTACTCCGCCGCTAAAGGACGCAATTTCATACGCAAGCCCGGTATCGGCAAGACGACGTAAAATCAAGCCCAGCGTGCGAATAGCATTGGCCCGGCCACAGTTAATCGCTTCGCCAGAGTGCCCTCCCATAAGGCCTTTAATCGAAATCGCATAGGCCGCTGGCTGCTGCGGTGCCTGCCACTGCAGCTGGCGAACAAAATCGACATTCAGACTGCCGGCACTGCTCACTGTCACAACATCATAATTTTCCGAATCGCAGTTAATCAAATAACGAGCCTGAGCCAGATGATCTGGTGATAACTCAATCGCCCCGCTCATTCCCTGCTCCTCATCAACGGTAATAATCGCCCGCAGCGGGCCATGCGCAAAATCCTGTTTCAGTATGTAAAGTATTTCAGCTATTCCCATGCCATCATCAGAACCAAGTGTCGTTCCTTCGGCATAAAGGAACTTTTCATCACGACGAAGCTTGATTGGATCGTTAAGCGGATCAAACTCCACGCCGTCAGCAGCTACGCAGACCATATCCATATGCCCCTGCAGCACCGCCAGCGGCATATCCTCGCAGCCTGGCGCAGCTGGCTTATCAGCGATGATATTGAGCTTTTCATCCTGCTTTACTTCAAGCCCCAGTGATTTCATATAATCAAACAAGTACTGGCTGACCTTGGCCTCATGCCCGGACTTGCGCGGAATCTTAGCCAGCTCTTTAAACTCGGCCAATACCGCTTCTAATATTTCTTCATCTTTTTGCATCTGTTCACCCTCCATTGAATTACTCCATATGTTATCTTATCACTTTTGACATAAAAATGCACATTTTACCCAACGCACTGTCCACTGACAACAGGCAGCTGTCATCAGCTGCCTGTTGTCAACGTCTAGATATGCAGTTTCTTTTCTTCTATCCGCCGTTTTAAATCAAGCACTTTCTCCTTTATCTGCGAGGCTGTGGCTAAAAAAGCCTCATGCCCCTTGCCGGTAGGATCTTCTAGCCCCCAGTCCTCACGATGGCGACTGGGAAGAAACGGACAGCTGACATTACAGCCCATGGTGACGACAATATCCACCGGCGGCAATTTCCCAAGAAGCTTGGAGTGCTGCGTCAGACGCATGTCGATGCCATACAGCTCCTGAATAACGGCCACAGCTTCTGCATTGATCTCCGGCTTCGTCTCTGTTCCCGCTGAATATACTTCCAGGCAATCACCAGCCAGCACTTTCGCAATCGCCTCCGCCATCTGTGAACGACAAGAATTATGCACACAGATAAATGCTGTTTTTATTTTTTCCATTAAGATTTCCTCCTCCTGCCAAAAAGAATTTCTATATCCGCAACAAAACAATTGCTTCCCCTTAGAGCGGAAAATGAAAATGTGCTGCGTTTTATCCGCAGCACACCAGCATAAATAAATATAATAGCTTTAAGCTCTTGCTTTACGTGCACAGGCGAGCTGCCCGACTTCGACATTTTCCGGCACATAGAGAACCATCGTTTCAGAAATGCGTTTTGCTTCCCCGTTTAAAACATAACAAACCCCATTGATAAAATCACACAACCGGCGCTGCTGGGCACTATCCGCTTTTTCATAGTTGACAACCACAGCTTTTTTTTGTTTCAGCGCATCGGCAATGACATTCACCTCATCAAAAACCGCCGGAGCAAAGATCATGATTTTGAGCTCCGGAATTTTTGTCGTATGCACGGTCAGTACCGGACGCTGCCGTTCAGTCGTCTCATAGCGCAGAGGGGCTCCGTTTACCACTTTCTTTTCCTCACGGACAGCTTCGACAGCGGCAACTTCTTCTACCGATTCTTCAACTTCCTCCATCGGCATCAACCAATTTGTAATCTTCTCCAGCATCCCTGACATATTATTCCGCCTCCAACAAAAAATTATGTATCATCGCAGTAATTTTTTACCTAATCTACCCTGATATATGATTATTCTATATAAAAAAACAAAGTCCTGCCAGCATCCGTAAAACAGGACTTTGGTCAGGACTTTTATTTTTATCTATTGTTTCTTATTATTTTGCACTCTTACGGTCACGGCCACGCTGTGCCTTATCCAGAACCGTCTTGCGCATACGAACGCTTTCCGGTGTAACTTCCACCAGTTCGTCCTTATTGATGTATTCCAGGGCCTGCTCAAGGCTCAGAAGTTTCGGCGGTGTCAGGCGGATAGCTTCATCCGACGAACTCGTACGCATATTCGAAACATTTTTCTTCTTGCACGGGTTTACGTCCATGTCCATTTCACGGGTATTTTCCCCAATGATCATGCCTTCATACACCGGCTGGTTTGGCGAAATAAACATCGTTCCGCGATCCTGCAGGGTAAAAATACCATAGCCTGTCGTTTCACCCTGTTCAAAGGCCACGAGAGATCCGCGGGCACGGCCCGGAATTTCCCCTTTAAAAGGCACATAACCATGGAATACATGGTTCATAATACCATTACCCTTTGTATTCGTCAACAGCAACGATCTGAAACCAATCAGGCCACGAGCCGGAATGACAAATTCCATGCGCAAATAACCGGATACTTCCGACATATTCAAGAGCTCAGCTTTACGGGTACCAAGCGATTCCATTACAGTCCCCATATATTCCTGTGGAACTTCAATTGTCAGGTTTTCAAGCGGTTCACAGAGCTGCCCGTTGATTTCGCGGTATACAACTTCCGGCTTACCCACTTGCATTTCATAACCTTCACGACGCATGGTTTCAATCAGAATTGACAAATGAAGTTCGCCACGACCCGAAACTTTAAAGGTATCAGCCGAATCTGTTTCTTCCACACGCATGCTGACATTCGTTTCAACTTCTTTAAACAAACGATCACGAAGATGACGGGAAGTTACAAATTTGCCTTCCTTACCGGCAAACGGACTCGTATTTACACCAAAGGTCATCGAAAGTGTCGGCTCATCAATATTGATTGCCGGCAAAGCTTCCGGATTTTCAGCATCGGCAATTGTATGGCCGATGCTGACATCACCAAGACCCGTCAGAGCAACAATATCGCCCAATCCTGCTTCAGTTGTTTCCACCCGGCTCAATCCCTGATAAACAAACAGTTTGCCAATTTTTGCCTTAGTGGCACTATCGCCGTCAACAAGCACGACATTCTGGTTTACTTTGGCTTTACCACGGATAATACGGCCAATAGCTACACGGCCGACATATTCATCGGAATCAAGCGTTGTAACCATAATCTGCAGCGGGCCATTGGCATCACCTTTCGGCGCCGGAATTTCTTTTATCAGCATATCAAACAGCGGATCAAGATTGTCATTGTCGTCATCCATGCTAAGCTTTGCTACACCGGCACGAGCCGCAGCATAAATAACCGGGAAATCCAGCTGTTCATCATCCGCATCGAGTTCCATAAACAGTTCCAGTACTTCATCATAGACATCGTCCACACGCTGATCCGGACGGTCAATTTTGTTGATGACAACAATTGGTTTTAATTTTTGTTCCAGTGCCTTGCGCAAAACATATTTCGTCTGCGGCATAGGACCCTCAAACGCATCGACAAGCAGTAAAACGCCGTCGACCATATTTAATACACGCTGTACTTCTCCACCAAAATCAGCATGGCCCGGGGTATCAACGATGTTAATCTTGATATCCTTATACATAACAGCCGTGTTTTTCGATAAAATTGTAATACCGCGTTCACGTTCCAAATCACCAGAATCCATTACGCGTTCGGCAACGGTTTCATTCGCACGAAAAACGTGACTCTGCTTCAGCATCGCATCCACCAATGTCGTCTTACCATGATCGACATGGGCGATAATCGCAATATTTCTCAAATTCTCTCTTGTATCCATTAAATTTATCAGCCTCCTAAATAAAGTAAAATCAAGCAGAAAAATCTGCTGAATTCAGCAAGTAGTAAAGCAAAAAAGAAAAAAGAATGCGCGCTTACATGCATTCTTTTCACATTTGCTAAACTTAATCTTATTATATAAAGAATACAATGTCAATCTTTTTATAAAATTGACATTGTATTCTTTATCATAACTACAAATCGACATTGCTGATTAGTTTTTTCAGGTAGCGCCAGCCTTTTTCGACATTTCTGATGACCGTTTCCATCGTCGCCGGTTCCCGTATGACAAAATAGAGCAGCTGACGGCGGAATTGACGATATTCGGCATCAAGCAACTGCAGGTATTCTTCCATGTCCTTTTCAATCGAAACCTCCGGAATATCTGCCGCTTCGATCCGGCAAACCTCTCCGTCAATTACAGCTGTGTCGCCAAAAAAGGGCACATACGCATCAATCGAAAAGCGCTTTTCGATTTCTTCCTTCAGCGATCCTGCTGACGGAGCTTCCCCGTGAACGACAAAAATATGTTGCGGCTGTGGTTTTTTCAAGTGTTCCAGCCATTCTAAAATCTGGTTGCGATCTGCATGGGCGGAAAACCCATCAATTTTATAGATCTTTGCCTTGACACTGACTTCCTCTCCCATGATCTTGACTCGTTTGATTCCTTCAACCAGGCGCCGCCCCATACTGCCCTCAGCCTGGTACCCGACAAAAAGAACGCTTGATTCCGGCCGCCATAAATTATGTTTCAAATGATGCAGCACGCGCCCGGCATCCGCCATGCCGCTGGCTGAGATGATAATGGCCGACCCTTCCCGTTCATTGAGGGCCTTTGATTCCTCGGCCGACTCGCAAATCTGCAGTTGCGGCATCTGTGGTATAGGTCCGTCATGCTTGAGCAATTCTACCATATCCTCATCAAATTCCTGCGTGTTTTTCAAAAAAATACGCGTAGCGGCAATCGCCAGCGGGCTGTCGAGAATAATCGGCACATCGCTGATCCGTCCCGCTTTCCAAAGTTTGTAGAGGTAATAGAGCAGCGTCTGCGTGCGCCCGACGGCAAACGCCGGAATAATCAAATTCCCCCCACGATCGACCGTATCATTGATCGCTTCTGCCAGGCTGTCCTCCTTGGTCTCTTCCATCGGATGCAGCCGATCACCATACGTCGATTCAACAATCAGATAATCCGCCCCTTCGGCAAAAACCGGATCCTTGATAATAGGCTGGCCCGGCTGCCCCAGATCGCCGGAAAACAGCAGCTTTTTACTTACCCCCGCTTCCGTAACATAGACCTCAAGAAATGCTGACCCGATAATATGCCCGGCATCCTTATATACAACTTCAATTGCCGGCGTTATTCGCAGGCGTTCATCATGCCGAACAGGCACAAACTGCTGGAGCGATCGTTCCGCATCCTCCACTGTATAGAGCGGCTTAACCGTTATCCCGCCACTGCGTTTTCCCTTACGGGTCATGATCTCGGCATCAGATTCCTGAATATTTGCACTGTCTGGCAGCATAATAGCTGCCAGTTCACAAGTTACCTTCGTCGCGTAAATGCTCCCCTTAAATCCTTCACGACAGAGTTTAGGCACCAGTCCGCAGTGATCAATATGCGCATGTGTCAGCAGTACACTGTCAATCTCTGCCGGCTTAAACTGAAACGGCTGATAATTGAGCTCGCGCAGGCGCTTGGCCCCCTGAAACATACCACAATCAATCAAGACTTTTCTGCCATCCGCTTCAAGTAAGAAACAGGACCCGGTTACCGTATGGGCCGCTCCTAAAAACTGCAGTTTCATAAAGCATCCACTCCTCAGCTGTTCTGATCTCTATCTCCTTTAATTATACCATAAATACCCATGTCCTTCCATAAAATAACACAAAAATCTGAATTTTCATCATAAAACAAAAGCGACCGGCAGGTACCAGTCGCTTTTGTTGAATTTATTGCTCCCCGAGCATTCTAACCTCTGGGAAAAGCTTTACTCCATGTGCCTGATAGACCCGATTCTGAACTTCTTTTATCAGATCAAGCACATCCTGCGCAGTGGCTCCACCGGAATTGACAACAAAACCGGCATGTTTCAGGGATATTTGAGCTCCACCAACCTTAAAACCCTTGAGTCCGGTCTGCTCAATTAACGTCCCGGCAAAATATCCTTCCGGCCGTTTAAAGGTACTGCCAGCACTTGGCATTTCCAGCGGCTGACGGCTCTCACGGCGTTCCGTCAGATTTTCCATACGATCTTCAATTACTGTCAGTTCCCCAGCCGACAACGCCAGTTCCACTTCACAAATCGCCTGATTATTTGCCTGGAAGACACTATGGCGATAGCCAAACTCGAGTTCCTCCCTGCCATAACGAATAATTTCGCCCTCAAGACTGACGGCCGTAACCGACTCAACCACAGTCTTTATTTCTCCGTCATAAGCTCCGGCATTCATAAACACGGCTCCGCCGATGCTGCCCGGAATCCCAACTGCAAACTCCATTCCCGTCAGTCCACAGCGGGCTGCATAAACCGAAATATCCTTCAGCGCCGCCCCCGCACCAGCAAACAGATGCGTTCCCTCCTGGCGCACAGAAGCATACGGAGAATTAAATTTAACCACCGCCCCGCGAATTCCTTTATCAAACACCAGCACATTTGAACCGTTCCCCAGGACCGTCACCGGAACCTGATAGCGGCGAATCAGTTTGAATACAGCCACGGCATCTTCTAACGAGGCTGGGAAAATCAGGCAGTCGGCCGGGCCGCCTATCTTAAAAGTGGTATGTCTGCTCATCGGTTCCTGCAAAAGAACCTGCTTTGGCGGCAGCACCTGCTGCACGGCCGTTATAAACTCATGGATATTTTGCAAAATAAAGTCATTCCTTATCTAAAATTATTAATCCAAGTGGTCAAACCCGACCTGTTTCAAATGCGAAAATTCCATCTGACGCATCGCCTCATAAGCAACAATTGCGACGGCATTTGACAGGTTTAGCGAACGAGCATCACTGATCATCGGAATGCGAATACACGACTGCCAGTTTTCCTTAAGAATTTCTTCCGGAATTCCTGCCGTCTCCTTTCCGAAAACAAGCAGATCGTCTTCGCCAAAGGCAATATCAGTATACGCATGCGGTGCTTTGGTCGTACTGTAATAAAATTTATGATCCTTATACAGCGATAAAACTTCATTAAAATTCTCATGATAATGGACTTTGACAAGATGCCAGTAGTCAAGGCCTGCCCTTTTCAAGTATTTATCATCGGTAGAAAAACCTAATGGCTTTACCAGATGCAACTCAATATTTGTAGCCGCACAAAGGCGGGCAATATTTCCTGTATTACCAGGAATCTCCGGTTCAATTAAAACGATATGCACGAAATACACCTCTAAATTTTTGTTCATTACGATATAACTTATTTATTATACCCAAAACAACCACTAAAAACAATGGGAACATTGACGAGCCGACCTGCGGCTAAAACTCAATGCCAGCCTGTGCTTTGATTCCAGCTGCATAAGGGTGTTTGATCTCAGTCATCTCGGTCACAAGGTCCGCTTGTTCGATGATTGCCGGCCGAGCCTCGCGTCCGGTAAGAACCAGATGCAAAGACGCTGGCTTTTGTTCGAGCAGCGAAAGCACTTGTTCCTCTTCAACAAGGCCAAATTTCACGGCATAATTGATCTCATCGAGAATAATCATGTCCCAGTTTCCGCTGTGTATTTCCTCAACTGCTGTCTGCAGGGCAACATCGGCCGCGGCGCAATCGCGCTCACGCTTTGCTTGATCACTGCCACGCTGCGTAAAGCCCTCGCCCAGCTGGCGAATTTCCATCTGCGGTGAAAATTTTTGCAGGGCTTTAAGCTCGCCATATTTCCAGCCACCCTTGATAAACTGTAAAATCAATACCCGCAAGCCCTGCCCCCAGGCTCTGACTGCCAAACCGATTGCAGCAGTCGTCTTCCCCTTGCCGCTGCCGGTATGGACAATGACCAACCCGTTTTTTTTATCTACTTCCATATATATCCTCCTGGTCCGCATTATAAATTTACCATATCAGGTAAAAACATGATATACTTGTATTTATTTATTATAGTATCATATCCAAGGAGTTTTTATGAAAAAATTTCTCGCCTTCACATGTATCATTCTATATCTGACACTGCTGTGCATTTTTTTCACAGAAACCACAGATGCACTTTCGCTAAAAGCACTGACTTTTGAGACGAGCACCGAACAAATAGCCGGCAGCTGCATTTTACACTGGAAACGCCTGCCCTATCCGGCTTATTATGAAATCGAAGTTTTTACCAAAAATCCACAGCCGGATCTTGCTACCAGTCCCTATCATTTGCTGCGCAAGGATTTTACCTTTAAAAACAGCTATGAGCTGCCCCCGACCGCCGTCCCGACCTATTACCGCATAACGGCTCATGGCATTTTCACCACTGTCGGCAAGCCGTCGGGCATCATTGACCATCCTGTTTTTAACCAAACCCAGCCGATCCCTTCTATTATATCACATTATCCTGACGAT
The DNA here is from genome assembly GCA_051653465.1 of Selenomonadaceae bacterium. Taxonomy (GTDB): domain Bacteria; phylum Bacillota; class Negativicutes; order Selenomonadales; family Selenomonadaceae. The sequence continues at coordinate 21,152 of JBOFWE010000080.1, forward strand.
CAACCCGCCAGCCGCATGCCATACCTGCTATGGCATACAGTTCCCGGTGCCGTCTATTATGAACTCGAACTGCTTACAGACCATCCAGAGGCGGAAAACACGACAACCCTGTCACAGAAAGTACATCTTTTCAGCACAAAAAACATCTTCACCTGTGGCTGGCAAGCGGATTTACGCCCCTTTGCTGCCTATAACCGCCTGTACTGGCGCGTACGCGGCCTTGACTTTGCCGGCAATCCGATCGGGGTTTTTTCAACAGCAGAAGAAATAAACATCGACAATACGGTACTTGCACCCCAAAAACCGTTGGTTCATACAGCCGATCAAATTCCCGATCTACCACAGCCGCTTTATCCTGTTTACAACTGGATTCCACTTAATAACATCAAGCGTTATGAAGTCGAACTCATGACGCAGCCACCGGCAGCAGAAAACGATACACAGCCATCACCGGGCAGAATCTGGTCTTTTGTTGTCGATGGCACCGTCAGCTGTTATGATGAATACCCCCGCATCGATGCCGGTGATTACTACTGGCGAATTCGGGCCATCGATGAAAATGGCAACACGATCGGCTGCTATTCCGATACACAAAAGTTTACTGTCAGCCGTACACCACTGCGTGTTTTCGCCGCTACTTTCGGCGACAGTATCACCCACGGGGGAGGCTCCTTATCTTATTCGCCGGCAAATCCCGAATACTCTTATCAGACCTATCTGGATTTCCCCGTGCTTAACCTCGGTCGCAGCGGAGACACCTCCAGCAGCACCGCCGCGCGCTTTGAGCAGGATGTATTGCCTTTTCAGCCTAAAAATCTGCTGATTCTCTGCGGCGCCAACAGCATGCGTGCCGGGACCTCGCCGGAAATCATTAATCGCGATATTGATATCATCCGTGAAAAATGTGAAGCCAACGATATCCGCCCTATCTTTTTAACCCTGATGCCAATAAATCCAGGCAATATCATGCAGGCTTTTCAAAACGAAACCGATCCGGCCTGGCGGGAAAAACTAGCGGCCGTCAATGCGCATATCCGGACGATGCCATATGTGATCGATCTGGAACCGTATTTTTACGATGCACAGGGCTTTCTTTCCACGGAATACGCTGCCGACGGTCTGCATCCCGATATTGAAGGCAAGCAGCTGATGGCCGAGATTATCAATATGCATAAGGACATGCTTCGCAAATAGAAAACGCTGTCTGGACCAAAATCCAGACAGCGTTTTTTAATGTTTATTCTTCATAATATAAAAGACCATTTTCCAGGCACCATTGCCGGGCAATTTCTAAAAACTCCTTTTGCCGCTGCTCCAGCCATAAAGTTTCCAGACCAAACTCCTTAATCTGTCGACGAAAATGCCGCAGGGCAGCACTACCTTTCAGCGCATCCAGCAGCTTTTCTTTTATCTCCGGCTTCTCCTGCTGCACAGCAAAAGTTTTCATAATCGAATGCTCATCAATATCATACGCATTAGGCAGCGCCACATAACGCTCCCAATTATCCTCAACCTCAAATGCATATTGAAGGATCTGTTCCTCCGACATCTCTGTTGAAGCTTCTTCATCATACTCTTCCGGAAATTCAACAAAACCCCCTGTCTGTGTATCAAAATAAATCTGCCACAGATCAATTTTTTCTAATTTAGCAGCTATCGCCGCCAAAGAAACCTCTTTCATATCCTTGCTGCTCCCTCTTTGTGACAATCCTTTACTCCATATTATAGACGATTCCCCGCCATCATTCAATTGCTGTCCAAGAGAAAGAGCCGTGCCTTTACCGGCGCGGCTCAAAGAACACAATGGTTCGCTTTATTCAGTATTCCTTGCGATTGCCAAACTCTGCATCTTCCACCCACTCATCCGCCTGGCGCAAGAGTGCCGCAAGTTCATCAAGCAAAGTGAAGTGCTGTTTTTCCTGTCCGACGAGATAAGCAAACAATTCCCGTTCAGCCTCATTCTCTGCTTTTTCCAGACAGGAGGTATATAGATTAATACTGTCTTGTTCTTTTTGCGCGGCAATTGCATAAAATTCAGTCTGAGAAAGCCGGCTCGTTCCATCCGAGCCAAGATCAGCCGCCCCGGCAAAAACGCTCCGGCCAGTAGCTGAAATATTTGTTTCCAGCAGTTGATAAGGAAATCCATTCAGTCGGCTGGTGACAATCATGGCATGCCTTTTTTCTTCCGCTGCAAGCATATTACAGACCGCAGTGATCGGGGTATTCGGGTTTAGTTCTGCCTGTCGCCGATAATATGCTTCCCCCTCAAGTTCCATATCAATAATAAACTGCAGATCATTGTTCATATTTACAGACCCCTTTCGCTTCGAGCAAATCGATGAATATTTATTCAAACAAATACAGTAAATGCCCATATCCCTGCGCTTCCATTTCCTCGCGAGGAACAAACCGCAGGGCAGCACTATTAATACAATAACGGCGGCCGCCCCTCACTGCCGGGCCATCCTCAAAGACATGTCCCAGATGGGCATCGCCCTGAGTGCTGCGGACTTCCACCCGTTCCATACCAAAGCTATGATCTTCATATTCCCCAATAATTTCCGGCAAAATAGGACGGGAAAAGCTGGGCCAGCCACAGCCGGCATCAAACTTATCGGACGAAACAAACAATGGTGCCCCCGTCGTCACATCGACGTAAATCCCTGCCGCTGTCTGATCAAAAAAAGCATTGGCAAACGGCGGCTCAGTAGCACCTTTTTGCGTTACAGCATACTGCAGCGGCGTAAGTTTTGCCTTCAGCAGCTCTTCCGGCAGACGCTTGTATTTTAGGGAATAATCTACGGCGGCCGCAGCACGGGCAAAATCCTGTCGGCCAAGGTGACAGTACCCTGTGGGATTTTTATCCAAGTACTGTTGATGATATTCTTCTGCCGGCCAATAATTTTCGAGGCTGCCAGACTCAATGGCAATAGGATCATCATATTTATTTTGTAATTTCAGCAATGCAGCTTCAATAAGAGGTTTATCTGCCGGATCGCTGTAGTAAATCCCGGTTCGATACTGAACACCCGTATCCCCGCCCTGCCGGTTTTCAGCTAACGGGTCTATTGCCTCGAAAAACAGCTGCAGCAAAAACGGCAGGCTCAGAACCTTAGGATCGTATAATAGCCGGACCGTCTCGGCATGTCCCGTATTTTGATGACTGACTTCCTCATAGGTTGGCTTCATCGTACTGCCATTCGCATAGCCGGTTTCAGTCAGCTTTACCCCGTTTATCAGGGATAAATATTTTTCCAGCCCCCAAAAACACCCCCCAGCCAGATAGATTTCTTTTAATCCGCCTGTTTCTTTTTCTGTATGTTTTTTCATCCTCCGGCCCCTTCGCTTTCTTAAAATTCTACCGTATACATTCGACCTTTCCTCGCCCATTCCTACCTCACCCGAAAAACAAACTGCTTTACAGCAAAAAAACAGCAGCTTTCCCTTATAGTCAAAGAAAGCTGCCATTTTACATCCCTTATATTTCAAATAATTTTTCTGTCTGATCAATGATATTGTCACGACGCTGCTTGGCTGCCGCAAAGTAATCATGTATTTCCTGCCGATTGCCCTGTTCTATCGAATAAATGACTTCGCCGAGGATCTGCTGCAGTTCACGTAAGTTATCGGCAATTGCTTGCGGATTTGAAATGCATATATCCGCCCACATATCGGCATTGGAAGACGCGATTCGCGTAGTATCCTTAAATCCGCCACCGGCAAGTTTAAGGCAGGAATCCATATCCCCGGGACTGCACCGATTAAGCAGTGTGACCAAGGCCGCAGCCGTCACGTGCGGCACATGGCTGATAACAGAGGCACAGCGATCGTGCTTTGCAATATCAAGCGTTGTCAGATTGGCCCCGGTGAGCCGGAGTAAATCCGTGACCCGGTTGACGACCTCCGCCGGAACACCTGTATCTTCGACAATTACATAACATTTATTAACAAATAAGTTCTTGTCTGCTGCGATGACGCCACTGCGTTCCTTGCCGGTCATAGGATGGCCGGCTACGTAGTAAATATCTGGTGGCAGAAACTGCTGCAGTTCCTGCCAGATAGACTGCTTGGTACTGCCGGCATCTGTCAGTATAGCCCCTTTTTTCAAATAGGGCAGCAGCTTTTTTACCATGGGAACAATTTGCAGTACCGGTGTACTTAAAAACACAATATCGGCATCCTTGACCACCATCTCAATATCATCGGAAACCATATCTACCGCCTTAAGTCGCAGGGCCTGCTCCATACTTTCCCTGGTTCGCGACAGCCCGGTCACATAAATATCATCCTTTAATTTATCTTTAAGTGCCAGCCCCAGCGACCCGCCGATGAGACCGACACCTATAATCGCCAAGTGAAGTCTGCCCATTTACTTTTTCCCCATAATCTCAGCAATTTTGCGAACTTCATCCATTACGATACGGAAATTTTCCGGTGTCAGCGACTGATCGCCATCACTCAGGGCGATTTCCGGATGCGGGTGAACCTCAATCATCAGACCATCCGCACCGGCAGCAATAGCCGCTCTGGCCATAGGCTGTACCATTTTCCAGCGCCCCGTACCGTGACTCGGATCGACAATAACCGGCAGATGCGACAGTTCTTTAACTGCTGCTACCGCACTGAGATCAAGCGTGTTGCGGGTAAATGTCTCGTAGGTGCGGATACCGCGTTCACAGAGAATGACATTGTAATTCCCTTCGCTCAAAATATACTCCGCCGCATTGAGCCACTCACTGATCGTTGCCGAGAGGCCACGCTTGAGCAGAACCGGTTTTTGCGCCTTTCCTACCGCTTTGAGCAACTGGAAATTCTGCATATTGCGAGCCCCTACCTGAAGCACATCCGCATATTCACAGAGACGGTCAACATCATTAACATCGACAATTTCCGTCACCACTTTAAGCCCGGTTTTTTCGCCGACTTCCTTGAGCATTTTCAACCCCTCATCAGCCAGCCCCTGAAAATCATAGGGCGAGGTCCGCGGCTTAAAAGCACCCCCGCGCAAGAAATTGGCTCCGCCCGCTTTTACGCATTCAGCTGCCTCCAGCAGCTGTTCGCGGCTTTCTACCGCGCACGGTCCGGCCATAATGCCAAGATGGCCACCGCCGACAAGCACTCCGCCGACATTGACAATTGTATCCACCGGTTTAAATTCCCGGCTTACCAGTTTGTATTTCTCTGTAATTTCCACAGTCTTCTCCACTCCATCAAAAGCCTTCATCTGAAGGCGGGAAATAATTTTTTTATCACCGATGACTCCGACAATCGTTCGCGAAGCGCCCTTCGACATATGATATGTCAAGCCTTCTTTCACTATTTTTTCCTGTACCCGCTTCAAGTTTTCCCGAGTAGACGTCGGGCTCATTATAATAATCATTGTTCATCCTCCAGTACATTTTTTTACAGAATAAAAATAAAAAGGAATACAAAAAAAGCTCGCCCCCATACAGGGACGAGCTTTATAGCCCGTGGTACCACCCTGCTTGCTGAAAGCAAGCCACTCAATTCGAGTACTAACATACTCTAGCCCATGATAACGGTGGCATTCCGGCTCAGCCTACTATAGATTCAGCTTGCTGCTTGCGAGTGTATTTCAATCAATCCGCCTGCCGTGTCGCACCAACCCCCGGCTCTCTGAAAGACGACCTCTGATCTACTCCGTCTCGTTCATCGCATTTGTTTTCTGTATTGCTGTTACTATAACAAGAAAAAAAGATCTTGTCAACAATAAAAATAAATTTATATTTATCGATTTTTTTTGTACATGTTGTCCCGCTTAAAAGTATTTTTATACAGTGTCACAATAACAGTTTCATGGCGATCTCATCACAGTTGGGAAATTTTGCACAGTCGATACAGTCTTTCCATACTTTATGTGGTAAAGCATCTTTGCTGATTTCAACAAAATTCAATGTCTGAAAAAAGCCCGGTTTATAGGTGAGGGTAAACACCTCTTTTACCCCTAGAACCTTTGCTTCTTCCAGCAGCAGCTGCACAATTTTTTTACCAATTCCCCGGCCCACAGCAGACGGCAAAATCGCCATCGTTCGTATTTCGGCCAGCTCATTCCAGGTGATATGAAGTCCTCCTACTCCGACAACTATACCATTTTCTTCGGCTACGACCATATCACGCAGCGTCTCATAAAGCGTATTGCGCGACCGCGCAAGCATTACGCCGTCCTTTGCATAATCATTCACCAATTCATAAATGGCTTCCACATCATCAAACGTCGGTTTACGATACAACATTACACGTCACCCCTTTGGTATTATTATACACCCTTACACCATATTTATTCAACCCCGTTGCTGGGGCAAATTTTCTGAAGCGGACATTTATCGCACAAGGGTCGTCTGGCCTTACACACCCGGCGCCCATGCCAAATCAGCCAGTGATGGGCCGCCGACCATTTCTCCTTGGCAATGACCCGTTGCAAACCATGCTCGACTTCAAGCGGTGTTTCCCCTACGGCTAGCTGCAGCCGGTTGGCCACGCGAAACACATGAGTATCCACCGCGATAGCCGGCTGATCAAAGGCTATGCTCAAAACCACATTTGCCGTCTTACGGCCGACTCCCGGCAGCTGCAGCAAGGACTGAAAATCACCTGGCACTACTCCGCCATATTGTTCACAAAGCTGACGGCAGGTAGCCATAATATTTTTCGCTTTATTGCGAAACAAGCCGCAGTCGCGGATTTCTTCTTCAAGCGTTTCCTGCCCCAGGGCAACAATTTCTGCCGGAGTTTTTGCCCGGGAAAACAACCGTGCCGTAGTGACATTGACCCTTACATCCGTGCACTGCGCGGATAAAATGACTGCAATCAAAAGTTCAAACGGATTGCGAAAGTGCAGTGCCGGCTTTGTGTCGCGATAGGTCGCTTCCAGCAACTCCACCATCTGTGCTTTTATTTTCTTTGTTATACGCATAAGTATTCTCTCTTCTCCCTAAAAAACGAGAAGCCGCAACCGCAGCTTCTCGTCAGTAACAGACTATGCCGCCGCAGCCGCACAGCTTTTTATTAATTTGTCAGACTGCGAACCGGAGCCGGAATACGGCCACCACGAGCGATAAAAGCCTCTGAACTGAACTGGCTCTTAACCGGAAGGATCGGACAATAGCCCAGCAGCCCGCCAAACTCAACCGTTTCACCGACTTTTTTACCAGGTACCGGAATCAGACGCACGGCCGTGGTCTTATTATTGATCATCCCAATGGCTGCCTCATCGGCAATGATACCAGAAATCGTTGCTGCGGAGGTATCTCCGGCAATCGCAATCATATCGAGCCCGACGGAACAGACGCACGTCATTGCTTCAAGTTTTTCAAGCGACAGACTGCCACGGGTAACGGCATTGATCATGCCAGCATCTTCGCTGACAGGAATAAACGCCCCACTTAATCCGCCAACATGTGACGAGGCCATCAAGCCGCCTTTTTTTACTGCATCGTTGAGCAAGGCAAGCGCAGCGGTTGTTCCCGGCGCACCGCAGCTTTCAATTCCCATTTCTTCAAGAATATGGGCTACACTATCGCCAACCGCCGGAGTCGGAGCCAGCGACAAATCGATGATGCCAAATGGAACGCCAAGGCGCTTGGAGGCTTCACGCGCTACAAGCTGCCCGACCCGGGTAATTTTAAAGGCGGTCTTCTTGATCGCCTCGGCCACCTGGCTGAAATCTGCCCCTTTCAGATCTTCCAGCGCATGTTTTACAACACCGGGGCCACTTACCCCAACACTGACGACCTTGTCAGCTTCACTCACGCCGTGGAAGGCCCCAGCCATAAATGGATTATCGCCCGGCGCATTCGAGAACACCACAAGTTTCGCACAACCGATGGCATCCCGGTCACGAGTAAGCTCTGCTGTCCGCTTGATGACTTCTCCCATTTCACGAACACAGTCCATATTGATACCGGCCTTAGTCGATCCGAGATTTACCGACGCACAGACGAGATCTGTGACCGTCAGCGCCTGGGGAATGGAATTGATCAAAATCCGATCACCGTTTGTATAGCCTTTTTCAACCAGGGCAGAAAATCCGCCAATAAAATTGATACCGATTTCTTTGGCCGCCCGGTCCATCGCCTCTGCCACCGGAACATATGTATCCGTCTTGCAGGCTTCAGCCGCAATGGCAATCGGTGTCACCGACACACGCTTATTGATAATCGGAATGCCGTACTCGGCTTCAATATCCTCACCAGTTTTGACCAAAAATTCAGCCGACGTAGTGATTTTATCATACACATTTTGGCAGAACTGCTGCATATTAGGATGGGCACAATCACGCAGGCTGATACCCATTGTAATCGTCCGCACATCGAGTTTATTTTCCGTAATCATCCGGTTTGTTTCTAATATATCATCTATTGTTATCACTGAGTTGCCTCCCTGTTGTTATTTCTTAGACATTATGCATGACATTGAAGATATCCTGATGCTGCGCCTTGATATCGAGGTTGATTTCCTGGCCTTTATCACTCAAGATCTTTTGCAAATCCTGCAGCTTGATCTTACTGTCTTTCATTTCCACGATCATGACCATGTTAAAAAAACCATCCATGATATTCTGATTAATGCTCAGGATATTCACATTATTTTCAGCCAAAACATTGCTTACCATGGCAATAATTCCTACGCGATCTTTCCCGACAATTGTCACTACAAGTTTCATTTACATACTCCCCTTGTTTTATTGTTTTTTTAATGAATTACGTAAACCAATTCACTGCACACAAACACAAATTTGCATGGTTCATATATTATAACACGAAAAAGCAAAAAACAATACTTTCGGCAAAAATATATGACTCCCTTTTAAAAGATACAATATTTCATCATAAAAATCCATGTAAAAATATTAATTTATGATAAAGTTCACACTTCTATATAAATAAAACATATTATGAGCTATAATATTATCTGTTTAGGAGGTAATATTATGAATGAACTTGGTTTTTTTGACGGAGAATTTATCAATCTCACAGAAGCAAAAATTTGTCTGGAGGATCGCGGTTACCAGTTTGGTGATGGCATCTATGAAGCAACGATGGTATATAACGGCCACTGTTTTGCCCTTGAGCGCCATCTGGAGCGCTGTGTAAGATCGCTGCGCGCCCTGCAAATACCGGTCACATATACAAATGATGAACTGGCTGCTATCCATGAAGATCTGATCAGTAAAAGCGGCATCACAGAGGGTGTCATTTATTTTCAAATCACCCGGGCAACTGCTCCGCGTCAGCACTTTTTCCCGGATAAAGTCATTCCGCATCTGAGCATGACAATCCGCCCGACCCGACTTCATACCGATTGGCAGGAAAACGGCATTGCCGCCATCTGGGTAGAGGATATCCGCTGGCTGCGCTGTGATATAAAGTCTTTGAATCTGCTCGGCAATGTACTGGCCAAGCAAAAGGCCCATGAAAAAAATGTTGGCGAAGCAATTCAGTTCCGCAAGGATACCAATCTGGTCACCGAAGGCTCCAGCACCAACTTCTTTATCGTTAAAGACGGAATCATTTGGACTCATCCGACCGACAATCTAATTTTAAAAGGCATCACCCGGTCTATTTTACTTGAAGAATGTGTACCGAAACTCGGACTGACTGTTGTTGAAAAGGCCTTCACCCCAGAATTTGCCCTGACAGCGGATGAAGCCTTCGTAACCAGCACCAGCCTTGAAGTCACACCAGTCACCTCAATCAGCGGCAAGACAATCGGTACCGGCATTCCCGGGAAAATAACAAAAGATTTGCAGGCGGCTTATAAAGACCTCGTCGCCAAGACCTGCCACCAATAAAGGAGTTTTACAATTTGATTACAAAGGAAATGATACAGCGCATCAATGAACTGGCCGCAAAGAAAAAAGCTTCCGGGCTCACCAGCGCTGAACAAAAGGAACAAAATGAGCTTCGCCAGGAATATCTTGGCACCATCCGCCAGCGCCTTAAGCATACCCTTGATGGCATTGAAATCGTCGATGAACCAAAACAAGCCTTTACCCTTATGGGCGACAAAGACAACCTGAAAGTCATGATCCCTAATGATTCACCCTATCAGCAATAAGGCGGCAGTGGTTTCCCGTCATACCTATCATACGCTGCTACTCGCCAGCGGTCATCTGCTCAATGATTTCTACTGCAACTTTCTGCCAATCCTGCTCCCCCTGCTCACCCTGCGGCTTGATTTATCCCTGACTATGAGCGGATTGCTGGTAATGCTCTTGTCCGTAACCGCAAATGTGCTGCAACCGTTTTTGGGGTATCTGATGGATAAATACAATTTGAACCGGTTGCTGCTGCTGGCGATTCCTTTTGGCGCCGTCTGCATCTGCTCAGCCGGCTATATAAAAAATACGCCTATGCTTTTTCTGGCAGTCGGTCTCAGCGGTATAGCAACTGCTGTCTACCATCCCCTCGGGTCAAGCCTGCTAAGCAAAGCCGCCGTTCCCGAGCGCCTGGGGCTCGCTCTGTCGCTGTTTGTAGCAGGTGGCAATATCGGTTTTGCCCTGGCCCCGTTAGCACTCGTCTGGTTTACCACGGCCTATTCGCTCGAAGCCCTGCCACTACTCATACTTCCGTCACTTTTCCTCAGCCTGCTTTATTACCAGGCAAGACTTTACCAGCTGTCAACGACAACAAGTCCGTCAGGCTCAGCCGCTGAGCGCAAAAGTCTGTCCGAGCTGCTGAAAAACCCGGCGCTGCTCAAGCTCAACGCTGCGATGGGATTACGTGCCTGGACCCATGTCGCCGTATCAACGCTGCTGCCGTTGCTGTTAATCAGCCACGGCAATGATCCCGTAACCGCCGGCATAATGCTTACCCTGTTTCTAATCGGCGCCGCGCTCGGCGGCCTCGTCGGTGGCTTTTGCAGCGACCGGTTCGGCAACAAAACGGTAATCGTCACCGCGTTGACCCTGGGCATCCTGCCCACCGGGATCTTCTTTCTGCTCGATCCCGGGTCACCGATGGCACTTATCTGCCTCTTCTTTTGCGGAGCCGGGCTCCAAGCCCCACAGCCGTCTTCTTTGCTCTGGGCTCAAAAGCTGCTTCCCGGACATGCCGGCATTGCCTCTGGCATGATGATGGGACTTTCCTTCGGACTAGGTGGCATCGGAACCGCTATAACAGCAGCCGCAGGTGACTCTTTTGGCTTATCACCCGCGCTCTTTTTCACCACAGTACTACCGCTGGGATTGGCCGCGGCCATCACCGCGTCGATCCCGACCGTGCCAAAACAATAAAAAAAGCCGGCAGCCCTGTAAATACAGGTTCTGTCGGCTTTTTCCATTGTCCACTTCCAAACAATTTAATTTCCCTTCCTTATATATAAGCATATGTTTTTTTAAATATTTTCACTATTTATGTTAATTATATAATATCTTTTACTTATAATCAGTTAGAAAATTATGTTAAAAAAATCACGCTTTTTCATTGACAAGCTTTTGATTAGTACCTATACTGTATTTGTGATGTAAATTTGATTTTTTCTCGAAGTTTGTAGCAATCATGCGGATTCACCGCAATATGCCTGCTCGAATATTCATTCAAATTTACCCTTTGAACCATATCGTTCAATTATGTTATTATAATCAAGGGAGTGTATTTTACTATGGCAAAAAAACCTGTACGAATTACTGAAACTGTCCTGCGCGACGGTCATCAGTCTCTCGTTGCGACACGTATGCGTATTGAAGACATGCTGCCGCAGCTTGAAGCGCTTGACAAAGTTGGCTATAATGCCCTGGAAGCTTGGGGCGGTGCTACATTTGATACTTGCCTTCGCTTTTTAGGTGAAGATCCATGGGAACGCTTAGACACTTTGAAAGCTCATCTTAAGACTCCGATCCAGATGCTCTTAAGAGGTCAGAACCTGCTCGGCTACAATCCGTATCCGGATGATGTAGTTAAGGCTTTCGTAAAAAAAGCAGCTGAACACGGTGTTAAAGTTTTCCGTATCTTCGATGCATTAAATGATATTCGCAACATGACAACAGCAATTGACGCCGCTAAAGAAGCTGGCGCACATGTACAGGGTACACTTGTTTATACAATCAGCCCTTACCATACAAACGAAGTATTCGTTGAGCTCGCTAAAGAACTCGAAGGACTCGGCGTTCATTCCATCTGCATCAAAGACATGTCCGGCCTTTTGAAACCTTATGTAGCTGAAGACCTCGTTAAAAAATTGAAAGCTGCTGTAAAAGTTCCAATCGAACTGCATACACATTATACAAGCGGCTTTGGCTCTATGACATACCTCAAAGCGATTGAAGCTGGCGTTGATATCATCGACTGTGCACTCTCGCCGTTCGCACTCGGTACATCCCAGCCTTGTACAGAAACAATGATCGCAACCCTTGAAGGAACTGATTTCGATACAAATCTCGATCGTCAGGCATTGACACCGATCGCAAAATATTTCCTCGATGTCAAGAAAAAGACAATGAACGAATTCAACCTCAAAGGCTATTTCGATGTTAATCCGAACGTACTCGATTTCCAAATTCCGGGCGGCATGCTCTCGAACCTTGCCAACCAGTTGAAAGAACAGGGTATGGAAGACAAATATCAGGATCTGCTTGACGAAATGCCTCGCGTGCGTAAAGACCTCGGCTACCCACCACTCGTTACGCCGTCCAGCCAGATTGTCGGCACAATGGCAACTTTCAATGTCATGATGGGCAAACGCTATGCAATGGTTCCGCGTGAATTCAAAGATCTTGCTCGCGGTAAATTCGGCCGTTCCCCATTGCCAGTTGATAAAGAATTCCTTCATTCCCTCGGCATCAAGGATGAAGACATCATCACAGGCCGTCCTGCAGATGATCTTGAACCAGGTATGGACAAATTCAGAGAAGAACTTGCCAGCAAAGGCTATCCGAATGCAACAGAAGAAGATGTTCTCTCCTATGCACTCTTCCCTCAGGTTGCTGAAGAATTCTTCAAATCGCATCGTTAATAAAAACAAAAACCGCCGTTTATCGGCGGTTTTTTATTTTCCCCCTATCTTTTATTTTTTCACAAACAAAAGAGCAGCACCAAAGCAATTGCGCTTGGTGCTGCTCTTTTAAATTGATTCTATTTACTAAATACCAACAAAACGCCCTGGTAAACAATTGCACTCATCAACGCCGTACAAGGGATCGTCAGAATCCAGGCAACCAGCATCTGCTGTGCCGTCCCCCAGCGGACAGCACTGATGCGTTTGGCCGTGCCAACGCCCATAATCGATCCAGAGACAACATGGGTTGTGCTGACCGGCAGGTGCAACAAGGTTGCGCCGAAGATGACAATCGAAGAATTCAAATCCGCAGCAAAACCGCTGATCGGCTCCAGCTTATAAATTTTGCCGCCAATGGTCTTGATAATCTTCCAGCCGCCGAAGGCTGTACCAAAAGCCATCGAGGTTGCTGCCAGGAGTTTTACGATAAATGGTACTTCAAATTCGCTGATATAGCCGCCGCTCAAAAGCGCCAGCGTAATAATACCCATCGCTTTCTGGGCATCATTTGACCCATGAGAAAAGGCCATCATTGCCGCCGACATAATCTGCATTTTCTTAAAGCGGTGATTAATCAATGACGGCATATACTGCCCAAAGAGACGGTATAGTATGCACATGACAAGGCAACCCGTACCAATTGCCAAGAGAGGCGATGCGACCAGCGATACCACGATCTTGCCAATTCCATAATAATTGAGTCCGTCAGCCCCCGTAGAAACCAGTACCGCTCCGATCAGGCCGCCTACCAGTGCATGTGACGAACTGCTCGGCAAAGCAATCCACCAGGTAAAAATATTCCAGACAATCGCGCCGACCAACGCGGCAATAATTATCCGTTCATCAACATGCGCCGCTGATTTTACAATGTCGCCGCCAATGGTCTTGGCAACCCCGGTGCTGTAGAGCGCCCCAGCAAAGTTCAATGCCGCCGCCATCAAAATCGCATTGCGCGGGCTGATCGCCCGTGTTGAAACAGAGGTTGCTATTGCATTGGCCGTATCATGAAAACCATTTATAAAATCAAAAATCAAGGCCAAAATAATAACCGTGAAAATTAAATACTGTAACTCAAGCATATTTCATTACCACGCCTCTGATCATATCGGACACATCCTCACAATGATCAAGTGTATTTTCCAGGTATTCCAGAATATCTTTCCATTTGATAATCTCCACTGGATTTTCTACATTTTCAAAGAGAGAAGCAACTTCACGACGATACAGCAAATCCCCTTCGCTTTCAAGCTTGCCAATTTTATGGGTACACTTGAGAATTTCATGCTGGTTCGCTTTGATATCCTTAAGCAATTCCAAGGCACGCATAATTTCCTCGGTCGATTCAATTAAAAGCTTTGTCAGCGCAACCATACCCTGCTTAACCGGGCCGCGTGTATGATACATTACCATGCGCTGCAGTGTTCCCTGAAGAAAGTCCACACCATCATCCAGACCATTTGCCAGGGAATAAATATCCTCCCGGTCAATCGGGGTTATAAAGGTCTGATTTAATTTATCGATAATCCGATCATTAATCGCATCCGCTTCGTGTTCAAGGTCAACAATTTCATCCATCTTGGCATCGGCTATGCTGTAATCCTGCATCACCTCATCCATCAACAGAGCTCCCTTGTAAAAATACCGAGCACTTTCGACGAATAGATCAAAAAACTCGGTGTCCTTCTTCGTGAAATTAAACATATATTGCCTCCCAGAACTATTTTATTTTCGTTTGCACTTTTTTACTATATCATTATTTATAGCAATTAACAATACGAAAATACGCAATTTATTACAGGAAAAAAGAGAGAGCGTCCCTTATATTTCAAGGCGGGACACTCTCTCATAAAATTGTGATTATTCCTATTTTACGCCATCAACAAACTGCAAAGCCTTTAAGGTCTTGGCGGCAATTCCTTTCATTTTTGCAGCTGGTACGGCGCAGGCGGCAATACGTACCCCGCGCTTGAGCGGAACCGCAAAAATCAAATCCTCGTGGAGTTTCTGGCAGACAGCTACGGAATCCTTAGCCGGCACAGAGAGGAAGAAACCTGCCTTATACGGAAGAGCCTTTAAGCCACAGGCCTTTGCTTCCTCCATAAAGATTGCTCCGCGTTCACGAATCAGCTGATAATAAGCCTCGCGCTCTGCTTCAAACTGGCGAGTAAGCGACTGATCCTTATGTATTGTCGCCAATAGCGTCATCGCGCCACGATTGATGTTCGACCATGTGGCCCGGCTTGTATACTGATTGATTTCAGCAAATTCCCGGATAACCTCTTTGCTGGCCGATACGCCAATCATCGCGCCAGTACGCTGGCCATATAATGTATAACCTTTGGACATACTAAAGGCAAAAATCCCCAGTATATTTTCCGGCAGATGACCAAACTGCTTCATGAACTTCCGGCACTCATTCTTTTCGCCAGCAAAATCAATGTAGGCAATATCGACTAATAACGTGATCTTCTTTTTACCGCCCTCGGCATGATCACGGCAAACATCCAGAACCTGGGTCCAGTCCTCCTCAGACAAGCTGTACCCCGTCGGATTATGTGCCGGTGTATTAATAATGATCAAAATGCTGTCCTGCTTTTCCAGAATCTCCTTAACCTTAGCGGAGAAACCAGCTATATTGAAGCTGTGCTCTTCATCAAACAGCGCATAGGTATCAAGCTTGCGTTTTGCCTCGGTACATAAAATATTATATGCTCCCCAAAACCAATCCGACGTCAGCACGGTATCGCCAATTTCTGAGTAATTCCAGATAGAGTGATGGATTACCCCTGTCCCACCAGCCGTCGCGACGGAAGCAAAATATCCCTCCGGTTTTTGATCGGCAAAGGTTAAATCTATTACGGCATCAAGATAAGCCGGCAGTCCCGATATCGGTGCATAAGCAATAATATCCTTCATTGGCAGTTCACGTAATATCTTTTCCACCGTAGGAATACAGGCTAAGCGCTCTTCATCGTCCATAAAAGCTCCAATTGTTGCATTTGTAACTTTCCCCGCGCCAAATTCCAAAACTGCCTTATTCGCTGCGGCACTGGCACCAAAAATTGCATCCTTAGCGACTTTTCCTACGGAATGTGATGCAGCCATACTGATCGTCATACTATATATCCCCCTTAAAATTTACACCTTTCGGCATAAAAACGTTAAATATAAACGTCAATTTATATAGATTTCGTTATTGACCCTTGTTATCCTGCCTTTTGACAAAATGTATCCAAGTATACTTAGTTACAGCGCGGCGGCAAAGAGAAATGCTAGCGGCTGAAAAGCGCTAGCATTTGATTTTTCTTATTTTGCCGGAAAAAACTCTCCGTGAATTGCATTTACCGCCTCTTTGAGCTGTGAGCCCTTAATCAGGCAGGAAATGCTGATTTCGGATGTGCTGATGACATCAATATTAATCCCTGCCCGTGACAGTGCACCAAACATGCGGGAAGCAATTCCCGGGTTGCCCAGCATCCCGGCACCGACAATCGATACCTTGGCTACGTCTTCTTCGATCAACACCGCGATGGCATTGAGCTTATCGGCCACCTGGTCCACGATCTTTTTTGTCTGTGGCAGATCGTCGCTGGCAACGGTAAACACCATATCCGTGACGTTCTTTTCAATATTTCTGATGCTCTGCACAATCATATCGACATCTACATTGGCTTCGGCAAGGGCCGAAAAGATCGAATAGGCAATGCCCGGATTGTTTGGCACACCAAGTACAGCAACCTTGGCCACCTTATCATCATGTGCTACGCCTCTGATTACAAAATCTTTTTCTTCCATTGTATATTCCTCCCTGATCATTGTTCCCGGATTTGTCGTAAAGGTAGAACGAACATGTATCGGTATATTGAAGTATTTTCCCATTTCGACCGAGCGCGGCTGCATGACACCGGCTCCAAGACGAGCCATCTCGAGCATTTCATAATAGGTAATTTCCTTCATCTTGCGGGCATCCTTGACGATTCTTGGATCCGCCGAATAAACACCATCGACATCGGTGAAAATTTCGCAGCTGTCGGCTTTAAGCGCTCCAGCCAGGGCCACCGCAGAGGTATCAGAACCACCACGCCCGAGTGTCACCGGATCTCCATTTTCACACGAACCCTGGAAGCCGGCAACAACAACGATATTGCCTTTATCAAGTTCTTCCTGCACGCGCTGGGGCTGAATATCGACAATTTTCCCCTTTGTATAAACATCATTGGTCTTCATCCCCGCCAAAGGCCCCGTCAGGGAAACAGCCTTTTGCCCAAGGGACTTAAACGCCATCGCCAGCAAAGCAATGGAAACCTGTTCCCCAGTCGTCAACAGCATATCCATTTCCCGGGCATATTGATACGGATTTTTACTGACCCCTTTGGCAAGAGAAATCAGATCATCGGTTGTATCCCCCATTGCCGAAACAACCATGACAATCTTATCATTCGGTTTCTTTTCATCTATGATGCGTTTTGCCACCGCCATAATTTTTTCTGTACTGCCAACAGAACTGCCGCCAAATTTCTTAACAATTAAAGCCATTGTTCTCCCCCTAAACTAATAAACAATTAAACATCAAAGAGCAACTCTACTTAAGATACCACATTCCGTAAAAAAACACAATATCCTCTTGCGAGAGGACATTTATTACAGAATTATTTCAAAATATCCTGACTAAATTTCATTATACTTGATTAGCCGCATCGCTGTACAGGGAAAATTGTTTATTTATGAAGAAAATTATAATTGTTAAAACAGAACACTGGACTTTTAGGTATATATATGGTACATTTTATATGTAAATTGGCCTTTAACTTAGCCCAGAGAGGTTAAGAAGGTAGATATTGCAATATGTGTGATACCACCTTTATGATCTCTTTGCCGATTCGTGCAAGAGATTTTTTTTATGCCAAAATCAACATTTAAAGGAGATATCTCAATATGAAAGAATCCATTCCTGTAGACAAACGCCTGCCATTATTAAAAACAATTCCATTAAGCCTGCAGCACTTATTCGCCATGTTTGGCTCGACTGTACTCGTCCCGATGCTCTTTAAAGTCAATCCGGCAACAATCCTCTTATTTAACGGGATCGGCACGCTCTTCTATCTTTTTATCTGCCGCGGCAAGATCCCGGCATATCTTGGCTCAAGCTTTGCCTTTATCTCTCCGGTATTCCTCGTCTTATCCCAGTACAGCTACGAAGCTGCTCTCGGCGGCTTCATCGCCGTCGGAATTGTCTTTTGCCTCGTCGCCTGGCTGGTCCGGCTTGTCGGAACCAACTGGATTGACGTCGTCTTTCCGCCAGCAGCTATGGGAGCAATTGTTGCTGTCATCGGGCTTGAATTAATGCCGGTTGCCGCCGGCATGGCCGGTCTTACCGGCGACAACGTAAACCCCACTGCCATCATGGTCTCCGTTATGACCCTGGCGATTACGGTTATATGCTCGGTCGCATTTAAGGGATTTTTGTCGATCATTCCGATCTTGATCGGCATCGTCAGCGGTTATGTCATTGCTGCCTTTAACGGACTTGTCAACTGGCAAGCAGTTATAGATGCTCCCTGGTTTGCCCTGCCGACAATCTACACCCCAGAAATTAATTTCAGCGCCATCGTCATCATCTTACCGGCTGCTTTGGTTGTCATCGTTGAACATATCGGACATCTGCTCGTAACCGGCAACATTGTCGGCGAAAATCTCGCCAAAAATCCGGGCCTTGATCGTTCCTTACTCGGCAATGGCCTGTCGACGATATTTTCTGGCTGCTTTGGTTCTACGCCAAATACGACCTATGGCGAAAACATCGGCGTGCTTGCCATCACTAAGGTCTACAGTACCTGGGTCATCGGCGGGGCCGCAGTCTTTGCCATCCTGCTCTCCTGTCTCGGCAAACTTGCCGCCGCCATTCAGAGCATCCCGACCCCGGTCATGGGCGGTGTATCTCTGCTACTGTTCGGACTTATTGCCGCTTCGGGGCTGCGCATTCTTGTTGAAAGCAAAGTCGATTACAACAAACCGACAAACCTGTTGCTGACAGCCATTGTCCTTGGCATAGGCGTCAGCACCGCCAGCATTACCCTTGGCTCTGTCACCTTAAAGGGAATGTCGCTGGCAACAGTGGTCGCCATCATCCTCAGTCTCAGCTTCCGGGTTCTGACCTCCCGGATTCAGGATAAAAACTGAGATGTCCAGTTATACGATTCCACCGACTTATGCCGGAAAATCCGCCAAAGAATTTTTACGCCGGGAAGTCGGCGTTTCCCTGACACTCTGGCGGAAGATCAAACAACAAAATGAATTCTATATTAATGAAGTTCAGGTATCACCCGGCACTGCAATTTTGCAGCCGGGTGATATTCTTCGTTATGCACTTGGCACCGAAAGTAGTATTTTACCAGTAAAGCTGCCCCTTTCTATCTGTTATGAGGACGATTGGGTGCTGATCGCAAACAAGCCCTCCGGACAGCTGGTTCACCCGACAACAAAAGAACATACCTCCACTCTGGCCAATGCCGTGCTCTACCATTATCAGCAGCGGGGACTGCCGCTGGTGTATCACCCCGTCCACCGCCTTGACAAGGACACCTCCGGGCTGGTTTTAATTGCCAAAGAACCCCAGATCCAGCATCAGCTTTCAACCAGTAGCCAGAAGCTCTTCCATCGCCGCTACCAGGCGCTGATCCCCGGAGCAATAGCACCGGCGGCAGGCAGTATCGAGGTTCCTATCGGACGAAAGCCCGGCAGCATCATCGAACGCCGGGTAGATCCCGACGGACAGCCGGCGCTTACCCATTACAAAACCCTGCGCACAAATGGCAGGCTCTCGCTGCTTGAACTCACACTTGAAACCGGACGCACGCATCAAATCCGGGTCCATCTGGCCCATACCGGGCATCCTTTGCTCGGCGATGATCTGTATGGAGGCTCCCTGGCTTTGCTGGGCAGACAGGCCCTGCATGCCTGTAACCTTGAATTTATGCACCCTGTAGAAAAGCGCCTGATTTGTGTTTCCTGCCCCCTTCCGTCAGATATGCAGGAAGTGTTATCGTTTTTTAGTATATGATGCGTTTTTTTGACATTTACTGCCACTTATGAGCCTTCTTTTTATAAATCCTCAAAAAAGATCAGAAAAACACCTAAAATATTCTATTGTTTTACAACAAAATATACAACTAGTTTATGATCTGTGCTATAATGTATTTGTCAGTGTTATACATTATATTAGAGGGGGAACTTTATCATGCCATTAGTTTCTACAACCGAAATGTTTGAAAAAGCCTACAAAGGCGGTTATGCGATCGGTGCTTTCAACGTAAACAACATGGAAATTGTTCAGGGAATCACTGAAGCAGCTAAAGAAGAAAATGCTCCTATTATCCTGCAGGTTTCGGCCGGTGCAAGAAAATACGCAAAACATGCCTATTTAGTAAAATTAGTCGAGGCTGCTTTAGAAGACACCGATCTTCCTATCGCGCTTCATTTAGACCATGGGGCAGATTTTGAAATCTGCAAATCCTGCATTGACGGCGGATTCACATCCGTTATGATTGACGGTTCCCATCATAGTTTTAAAGATAATATCGAATTGACGAAACGCGTCGTTGATTATGCACATCAGCGCGGTGTTACTGTCGAAGGAGAACTCGGACAGCTGGCCGGGATTGAAGATGATGTCAATGTATCGGCTGAAAATGCTTCCTATACACAACCAGAACAGGTTGAAGAATTCGTGAAGAGCACCGGCGTTGATTCCCTGGCCATTGCCATCGGCACCAGCCACGGCGCCTTTAAATTCAAACCGGGACAAAAACCGCAGCTGCGCTTTGATATTCTCGAAGATATCGAAAAACGCCTGCCAAACTTCCCGATCGTTCTGCACGGCGCCTCTTCCGTTATTCCTAAATATGTTGATATCATCAACAATAACGGTGGTAAGCTTTCCGATGCTATCGGCATTCCGGAAGACATGCTGCGTCAGGCGGCTAAACTGGCTGTCTGCAAAATCAACATCGATTCCGATCTTCGCCTCGCGCTGACAGCCGGCATTCGCGAATACATGACGGCTCATCCGGATCACTTTGATCCGAGACAGTATCTGACTCCGGCCAGAGCTTACATTAAAGAACTGGTTAAACATAAAATTGTCAATGTGCTTGGCTGCAACGGCAAAGCATAATAGAACGAAAAAACAGCAGGGATATATTCCCTGCTGTTTTTTCGTCTCAAAGCGATAAGCTGCCGCGCTATTCTTACAAAGAAGTGCTATTGCCAGCCAGATAATTTAATTTTTCCAAAGAATCTCTGGCGCCAAACAAGATCAGCGTATCAGACAAGGTGATATTTTCGTCAGCACTTGGCGTCACCAGCATTTCGCCAGCACGTTGAATCGCCAGCACAATTGCACCATAATCGGTCTTTATGGCACTGGTGGACAAAGTTTTGCCAATGAGTTCCGAGCCTTTCTGTACGGTAATCTGGGCCATATCGAGATGAATTTCCTGATTGTAAAAAACATTTTCCATCAAATCCATAATCAATGGTTTGGTCAGCGAATTGACCATATGGCGCCCGCCCATTACTGCCGGGGATACCACAGAGGTAGCTCCTGCCCGGCGCATTTTCTCCTCCGCCTCCGGCCGGTCGGCGCGGGCAACGATGAATACATCGGGGCGAATCGTCCGGGCTGTCAAGGTGATATAGACATTATTCGCATCCCCGGAAAGGGCAGCAATGACGCCTTTGGCCTTCATTAAGCCGGCGGAAAGCAGCACTTCATCCATGGTCGCATCCCCCTGAATCACCAGAATTTTTTCCTGTTCCAGATATTCACAGATCTTAGGATCATTGTCGACCACCACAAAGGATTCCTTTTCCTGTTGTAGCCGCAAAATTGCATTGGATCCAACCTTCCCTCCGCCACAAATAATAATATGATTTTGCAGGTTTTCTATCCGTTTGCGCATTTCACGCCTCCCCATAATGTCCTTTACTTTTCCTTCTACCACCAAGCTAACGGCCAGTGCCCAGGTATAAAATACCAGGCCAACGCCAAAAATAATCAGTATAATCGTAAACCAGCGCCCGGCCGCACTCTGCGGTGTTACATCGCCATAGCCAACGGTCGACAGTGTCGTTATCACGAGATACGCCGCATCAGCAAACGATAATTTTTCCAGATACATATAGCCGCTGATACCACCAAAGATAACACAGATTAAAAGAATAATTGCCATTTTCACATGCTGAAGCACGATGTTTCATCACTTCCCTATATAAAGATGAGACTTTACCGACTAAATTTTTTTACGGCTGGCCCATTCAAATACGTGCATAGTCGTCCCTGATACTGGTTGTTTTGCTCCATAGTCTCAATAATCGTATCACGGATCTTCCACCAGCCAGTCTGCCAATTGCTAAACAAGGTGTTAGCTTCCGGTGCTCGCCCGATGATCCGCTGGACCACAATATCAGGCGACAGATGTTCCAAAAAGGCAATTACCCGTTGCTGATAGCTTTCACAGGAAATCAATTCGATTTCCCCAGCTTCATACTGCTGTGCCATTTTGGTTCCCTTCACGATATAAAGTGCATGAAGCTTTACCTGATTGACGACCAGTGCCGACAACACCTTGGCGGCCTCAATGACATCAAGCGCATCCTCGCCCGGCAGATTTAGTATCAAATGAGCACAAACCTCTATGTCAAATTTTTTGAGGCGCAAGACGGCATCAATAAATTCGCCCAGGGTATGGCCGCGATTGATTTTTGTCAGTGAATGATAATTCACACTTTGCAGTCCCAATTCAACGCAGATGTCAAGGCCGCGTTCCTGCTTGATCTGCTGCAGCATTGCCAGGTATTCATCGCTGACGCAATCAGGGCGCGTTGCAATATAGATCGCAACAATATCCTCGCCGCAAGCCGCCTCAATGTATTCTCGAAGCTGCTCCACCGGCAGGTAGGTGTTGCTGAAGTTCTGAAAATATGGTATGAATTTTTTTGCTTTGTACTTGGGAATGATATGTGCCTTGTTGGCCGCAATTTGTTCTTGTACCGTCATCGATGCCGGCAAATTTTCATAGCCGGCACCAATTTCACCGCAAAAGGTACATCCGTCAAGCCCGCAGGTTCCATCGCGGTTAGGACAGGTAACCGGCAGACCAACAGGTAGTTTATATACCTTTTCTCCATAACGCTCTTTTAAATAATCAGAAAAAACCTTGTATACCATTTTAAACTTCCCCTAATTCTATCACTTGATAAGCAGCTTTTGCCGCCGTGTAATCAAACAGCAATGCCACCTTGCGGAAAATGCTTTGCCCCTCAGCCAGAGCTTCCAGGTCAAAGGAAAATACCTCAATATGATACTGCCGGCGCAGCTGCCGCCAATTTGTAAAAACATAATTTTCAATATAGCGCTCTGCCCCGCCGCTGCGCCAAAAAGCAGCGGTTGCCGACTGATATTGGTCTTCATTCCATTTCAGGCATTCCGGACGAATACTGCCGCCGTCACTGAGCAGCGCATCGAGCTTCAACAGTTCTGACGCTGCGACCGCGGCCTGAGGATACTGCTCCCGAGAAAACTCGAGCAGATAACGGTACAACGACTTCGTTGTATGGGCCACCAGATGCAGTCCGCGCTGTTCCCAAAAATTCGTCAGATCCCTGTAAAAAGCAAATGCATTGTCGCCACTGACCTGAATCAGATATGCAATCGTCTTGCCAAAACGGCCGGCATTATAATAACGTTCAAATACATCCTCAAAGGTATGCAGCCAGCGGATCTGCCCGTAGTTTAGGTAATTATTCGCCAACACCTGATACGGTGCCTGCTGCATATATACATAGCCATGTTCCGCGGCGAGCTCCATCATAGCGGCTCCCTTTAAGAACTTCAAAAATCCCAGCTGCAGCATATCCGGCTGCAGTGCATACACATCATTAAAAGATTTCTCAAAGGAAAGGATATCCTCGGTCGGCAAGCCGATGATCAGATCTACATGCAGATGCATATTGCCAAAGGACAAAATCCGCCTTATGTTATATGCAATTTTTTCCCAGTGATTTACCCGGCTCACCTGCGAAAGCGTCTGCTGATTGGTCGACTGAATGCCAATTTCAAGCTGAACCCGGCCTTCCGGCATCTGGCGCAGGGCCTCGAGCACCTCTTCATCCATATAGTCAACAGCCACTTCAAAATGAAAATTTGTCCGGCAGTCCTGATCTGCCAAAAACCTTAGAATCGGCATAAAATGCTCTTTGCTGGCATTGAAGGTCCGGTCAACAAACTTAACCTGCCGGACTTGATGCCGAATAAAAAAGGCCAGTTCTTCAAGCACACGGGAAACCGGCAGGTATCGCACCCCCTTGCTCGCACAGGACAAGCAGTACTTGCAGGCAAACGGGCAGCCGCGTGAACTCTCATAATAAAGAATCTTTTCCTTTAGCTCTGGAATTTCTTCCTCACGGTAAGGAAACTGTACTTTTACAAAGTCCTCGACTGCCGCAGCGCTTCCCACCAGCAGCTCGCCATCCTCTGAGCGACGGGCAATGCCAGCGGGCAATATTTCGTCGCTGCCGCCCGTCAAATGCCGAAGCAAGGCAAGAAAGCTCTGCTCCCCTTCCCCGCGAATCACATAATCTACCATCGGCAGCTGCTGCATAAAAATTTCTGTTTCATAAGAAACCTCCGGCCCGCCACAGATAAGCCGGCACGCAGGCAATACCTGGCGCACCATCGGGATGAGGTGCTTTATCATTTCTATATTCCAGATATAACAGCCAAAGCCAAGGATATCGGGTTTTTTTTCATAAATCTGTCCCAGTATATCAAGCAACTGATTGTTGATGGAAAACTCCATAATCTCAATTTCTTCAAACTCACGGCAATACTCGCGCAAATAACGCAGTCCCAAAGAGGTATGCGTGTATTTTGCATTTAACGTCGTTAAAACAACTTTCAAAATTCCACCTCATTTTTAGCGCTCTTTCAATTATAGCGATAAAAATTCGATATTGCCAGCAGTTAATGCTATAATATCCTTAAAATATGCTATAAAGGAGCCTTCTCATGGACAATTTTTTCTCTGTCGCAACAAACGCAACCTCCACCGGCGACCTTATCAGCCGCAGTGAAGTCGATCCGGCACATAAATGGCAGCTCAAAGACATCTTTCCTGACGATCAGGCGTTTGAAGCTGAATTTTCGGCCTTGCAGCAGCTGCTAAGTGAATTTGACACCTACAAAGGCAAGCTCCGAGAACCTGCCAGTCTGCTTGCCTGTCTGACCCTGCGCGATACCGCAAACCGCAAGGCAGGTTCCCTGTTTGCGTATGCCCGGATGCATCGCGATGTCGACACGGCCGACAGTTCCTATCAGGCTTTAACGGCCCGTACCACAACGCTGCTCAGCAAAGTAGCCACAGCACAAGCCTTTATAGATCCGGAACTACTGGCCCTTGATGCGGCTGTTTTACGCCAGACGATCAAAGCCGATCCGGCGTTCGCCCCTTATGATTTTGTGATTTCCGACCTCTTGCGCCAAAAATCTCACGTCCTCTCTCCCGCAGAAGAGGAGCTGCTGGCGCAGGCCGGGGAAATCTGTCAGAGCCCGGCCAACATTTTCACGATTATGACCAATGCTGACCTGAAGTTCCCCCAGACAAGCACGGACAGCGGGGAAAAAGTACAGTTGACCGAGGGGCGTTACAACAATTTAATACGGTCAACCAATCGGCTTGTCCGCAAAGAAGCCTTCCACAATCTCTTCACCACCTATGCGGCTTTTCGCAATACCTTTGCCGCCGCTTACAGTTCTCAGGTACAAAGTACCCTGTTTAGGGCCAAGGCCCGCAAATACAGCTCTTCACAGGAAGCCGCGCTCGACAGCGGCAACATCCCCCTCAGTGTATATGATCATCTGATTACAGGCATTCGCAGTCAGCTCCCTCTCCTGCACCGCTATACGGCCTTGAAAAAGCGCATCCTCGGCCTTGATGAGATGCATATGTATGATTTATATGTGCCGCTGGCAGCAAAGCTAAAACGCTCTTTTTCCTATGAAGAAGGCCTGTCGCTGGTAACCGCAGCCTTGCACCCGCTGGGCAGTGATTACAAAGAAGGCCTGCTGACAGCACAGAAAAACAGCTGGATCGATATTTACGAAAACAAGGGAAAGCGCAGCGGGGCTTACTCCTGGGGTGTCTACGGTGTGCATCCCTTTGTCCTGCTAAATTATGATAACCGCTATGAATCCGTCTCTACCCTCGCGCATGAACTCGGCCATGCGATGCACAGCCATTACAGCAACCAAGCCCAGCCTTATGCAACTGCCTCCTATACGATTTTCTGTGCCGAGGTTGCCTCCACGACAAATGAAAATCTTCTGCTCGACTATATGCTCGCGACAGTCAGCGATCCCGCAGAGCGCCTGTATTTTCTCAATCAGTATCTGGAGCAGGTCCGGACAACGGTTTATCGGCAGACGATGTTTGCCGAATTCGAAAAAACGGTGCACAGTATGGTTCAGGACGGTTTGGCCTTGACAGCGGACGCGCTGGAAAGCATCTGGCTTGACCTTAACCGTGCATATTATGGCGAGGATATCCTCGTTGATGATGCCTTGAAAATCGAGTGGGCCCGAATCCCCCATTTCTACCGGCCATTTTATGTTTATCAGTATGCCACCGGCTATGCCGCGGCAACTGCGCTGGCTGAACAACTTTCGCACGGTGATACCATGGCCCAAAAATCGTATCTCGCCTATTTGGCAAGTGGCGGCAGTGATTATTCCCTGCCACTGTTGCAGCGCGCCGGCGTCGATATGACCTCCCCCACCCCCCTGGCAACCACACTGGAAAAATTCGCAGCCCGCCTGGCTGAATTTGAACTGCTGCTGACAAAAACAGCCGCCCTCACCTGAAACCTGCCGCAGGAACCCTTTTTTTAGAAAATCCCGGAAACAGCTTGCAATCAGTCCTTGGTTTGTGATAGAATACTTATATTGTGTATGAGGATATTGATGTCCTTTACTTTAAGGAGGTGTGCTATATGGCAAATGTTTGCGAAATCTGCGCAAAAGGTGAAGTTGCTGGTATGAATGTCAGCCATTCTCATTTAAAAACAAAACGCACTTGGAAACCTAACATCCAACGCGTTCGTGCCGTAGTAAATGGTGATGTCAAACGAGTTAATGTCTGCACTCGTTGCTTACGTTCCGGTAAAGTTGAACGTGCCATCTGATCGCGCTATTAAATATGAAGTGATATATCATAAAAATAAGCTGCCTAGTCTTTGATTAGGCAGCTTATTTTTATGCAAAAAAGAGGCTGACTGCGCCGTGCAGTCAGCCTCTTTTTATTTTCCCATGGCTGCCAGTTTTTTGCTGACAGCCAGCAGGGCCTCTATTTCTTCTCCGCTGAACTGGTACTTTTCCCCGCAGAAATGACAGCAGACTTCTGCCTTGCCATCCTCGCACAGGGACTGAAGATCTTCTTCCCCTAAGCTCATCAGCACCTCTTCGATCCGTTGCCGTGAGCACTGACATTTAAACG
>JBOFWE010000081.1:0-1599 GCA_051653465.1 Selenomonadaceae bacterium
CTCTAATTCAACAGCTGCCCGCATTGATCTTCATTCGGCTGGCTTTCCTTCAATATTTTAAGCTCTATACAAGGATTTGGCGCTATGCCAGTATCGGTGAGCTGGCAGCGATTGTCATTTCACTCTGCATCAGTTCAGCCATCTGGAGTGGTTATTTGATTTTAATTGACGTTATGGTTCCCCGCAGTATACAAATCCTTTCACTGCTCTTAACCATTCTTTGCGTTGGCATTTCGCGTTTTTCCTTACGCTGTTACCTGCAATTCATCTTAAAAATCCAGTCCAATCATAATGGTGACAGCAGCCAGCACAATGTCCTGATCGTCGGGGCCGGCGATGCCGGTGCTGTTATCGCCAGGGAAATCAATGAATATCACACCGGCAATCGGACGATTGTCGGCTTTATCGATGACTCCCCCAAGAAAAAAGGGCAGGTTCTGCTCGGAAAAAAAGTACTCGGCTCACGCGATGACATTGAGCACCTGACAAAAGAACTTGACGTCAAAGAAATCATTATCGCCATGCCCTCGGTAAAAGGGCATATTATCCGCGAAATCATCAGCCTTTGCAAAAAAACAAAATGTGAATTAAAAATCCTTCCCGGTGTATATGAATTCATTGATGGTAATATGAATATCACGCAGCTCCGCCCAGTAAAAATCGAAGATCTGCTCGGGCGAAACCCAGTTACGCTCGACAAGGAAGCGGTCAGCATTTATCTCAATAACAAAACCGTGTTAATCACGGGTGCCGGCGGATCCATCGGCTCTGAAATATGCCGCCAGATTGCCAAAATGGGGCCGCGCAAGCTGCTCCTCCTGGGTAAAGGAGAAAACAGCATTTATGAAATAAACAATGAGCTTTCCCTTACATATCCTGAAATAAAAAAAGTCCCTATTATTGCCGATATCAGGGATCGTGAACGAATTCGTGACATCTTAAGCTACTTTAAGCCACAGGTCATTTTCCACGCCGCCGCCCATAAACATGTCCCCTTGATGGAATGGCAGCCAACAGAGGCTGTTCGCAACAATGTCTTCGGCACCAAAGTTATTGCCGAAGAAGCCGACCGGGCTAACGTTGAGACCTTCGTTATGATTTCAACCGACAAGGCTGTCAACCCGACCAATGTCATGGGCTGCACCAAACGCATCGCCGAAATGTTTATTCAAAGCATGGACCAGATCAGCAAGACACGCTATGTAGCGGTGCGGTTCGGCAATGTCCTCGGCAGCCGTGGCAGCGTGATCCCGCTGTTTAAAAAACAGATTCTGCGCGGTGGCCCCGTAACGGTAACCCATCCGGAAATGACTCGCTACTTTATGACAATTCCCGAAGCCAGCCAGCTCGTCCTGCAGGCGGGAGCCATGGCCAAAGGCGGTGAGGTTTTCGTTCTTGATATGGGCGACCCCGTAAAAATTGTCGATCTGGCCAAGGATCTGATCACCTTATCCGGCTACATTCCTGATATTGATATTCCCATCAAATTCACTGGACTTCGCCCCGGAGAAAAGCTTTATGAAGAGCTTCTGAGCGCCGAAGACGGAACACAGGCAACTGCACATAAGAAAATATTCACGGCTCAACTCAAGGCTGTCG
>JBOFWE010000082.1:0-1254 GCA_051653465.1 Selenomonadaceae bacterium
AAGAGAGGAAACTGCAATATGTTGAAAAGATATATGATATTATCAGCCTGTACGCTGCTGGCCTTGCCGCTGACGCCGGCGGCTGC
The DNA here is from genome assembly GCA_051653465.1 of Selenomonadaceae bacterium. Lineage (GTDB taxonomy): Bacteria > Bacillota > Negativicutes > Selenomonadales > Selenomonadaceae. Next base: position 87 of record JBOFWE010000082.1, read on the forward strand.
CGGGGCTCCGGATGATGTGCAGGATGCCTGGCAGCAGCTGCGTCAGCTGGAAACACAGGTGGCAGATCGCAAGGCTTATGAAGAGGCTTTAGAAAATTGGCGGCTGGCCGAAAAGTATCTGGCCGAGGCTGAAAAAAATGCCGCCACGGCCGCAAAAGACTGCAGCAGGGCGGAGGATGAGCTCGAAGCCGCTAAAAAAGAGCTGGCGGCAGCGGCTAAGGAACTGGCAGCCGCTGAAACAGCGCTGACGAGAGCCCGGACCGATGCGGACGCCAAGACCCAGAATGCGATTTTGCGTCAGCAGGAAACCGCGGCTTTTTTGCCGCAGGCACAGCAGGCGCAGCTGGCAGCTGAACAATCACGGCTGCAGGCCGAGTCCCTGGATGCGGAATATCAAGCGCAGCTGGCGGCTTATCAGGCAAAAGATGATGAAATGCGGGCCAAAATGATTGCGCAGGCACTTGAGAGCATACATTATGCGCAGGAGCGCCTGGAGGAGATTGATCAAAAAATTGACGCAATGGAAAACCAGCGTTATGCGGACTACGAAGCCGAGGTCAATAATCGTTATCAGGGACGTGTAAGCGCGGCGGAGGCCGAAGCGGAGGATCGCTCGGCTGCCGCTGAGGCCGCTGCGGAGCATCTCGATGAACTGCAGCAGCAGCAGGCCGAAGCGGAGGACGAGGAAAGCCAGGCCCGCGAAACCCTGGGCGACCTTGAGGAAGAACATCAAGATCTTGTCCTCCAGCAAGAAGATCTGACCGCTGAAGTGAAGGACCGTCAGGAAACCTTCACTGAAGCCCAGGACCAGCTAAACACGGCGGCCGAGGAGCACCAGAGCGCTAAGAAAGAGGCAGTAAAACTTCAGCAATCGGTCGATCATTGGGGGGACGGGACTTCGTTTGAAACAGCCCTGCAATATTATTCCTGGAAAGGAAGTGGGCAGTCCGGGCATCAGCAGGTCTATACGACGGATTTTTCTCTGCGTGACAAAGCCTTTGACATCAGCCTGCACACAGCGCATGTTTCGTCAGCGCTTGGGATGCCGGCTGGTGACAGCAGCGGCTGGACGGATACGACGCTTAGTGTCGGCCAGACCAACCGCAAGGCGCTTTACGATGTGCGCTGGGGCCTTGCAGTAAATCTGCCTACGGGAAATTCCCGCCTT
>JBOFWE010000083.1:0-1189 GCA_051653465.1 Selenomonadaceae bacterium
GGATGCTGAAAATAACAGGTGTATTGCTGCTGACGCTGCTCCTTTCCGGCTGTTATCCAGGCCAGGCGGCAGATTTTAAAAACCCGCGGGGGGCGCTGTCTGCCTGGATTGTTTACTGGGATATTGCCGGCGGGCAGCGTGAATATGAAGGTCGCCAAAGCTCCCTTGACAGCGTGTCTTATTTTGCCGCCAGCTTTGATGAGCAGGATCAGCTGTTCCTGCCGGAAGAAATGGCAGCGCTCAGGCTGCCGCCGGACCGACTGAGCTATCTTACCATTGTCAATGACCAGTGGCTGGCTGACGGGAGCAAGCGGCTTAAGGATAAAGCACTGCTTGAACGCCTGCTGGCGGATGATGCTTCGCGGGAAAATCACGCGGATCAGATTATCGCGCAGGTCCGCGCCGGTGGCTTTCAGGGCGTCGAGATCGACTATGAAGGCTTTTGGAAAGATCAGAAGCTGACACAAAAATATCTCCAGTTTACCTATAAGCTCTGCCGCAAAGCTCTGGAGGCAAAGCTGAAGGTCAGAATTGTGCTTGAACCCTGGGCCCCGTTTGATGCTGACTTTTGCCGGGGGGCGGAATATGTGGTCATGCTGTATAATCTTTACGGCCTGCACAGCGGTCCCGGCCCCAAGGCCGATCCGGCGTTTATCCGCTCGACCCTGCTGAAGATGCAGTCTTTGCCGGGGCCGCGCTCGGTAGCCCTGGCTACCGGCGGCTGCCTGTGGGGCTCAGATGGCAGCAAAAAGCTTCTGACCATGGAAGCCGCCCGGACACTTGTGCGCAAGCATCAGGGCAGTCTGCGCCGGGATACCGGCAGTGGCTGCCAGGTGCTGTCGTACCGGGAGGGAAATGTATTTTATGAGCTCTGGTATGCCGATGACAAGACCCTGCGCCTCTGGCAGGGAGCCGTGCTGGAAGAGGAATCCGTAAATGTCAGCATCTGGCGCCTTGGCGGCAATGATGGCCTGGGTGGTATTCGCTGACGGGAAGGGGCAGCCTTGCGCTGCCCCTTTTTTATCCCGGAGCGGCTGTTTACAGGAAAATAAAAACACGGTATAATAAGAACAGTTTATATTGCGAGTCTGAAGCGTAGCCATGGCTGCGCTTTTTTATATGATGATAAAAAAGAGGTTATAATTTTGAAAAAGAGCATACCAGTCGTAAAAGGGAAAACGTATCCGGT
>JBOFWE010000084.1:0-22743 GCA_051653465.1 Selenomonadaceae bacterium
CACAGAGCTTTTCTGGTGATTCTTCCGGCAAAAATAAGATAAAATCATCGCCGCCAATATGACCGATGAAGTATTTGGGGCACAGCTGCCGCAGACAACGGGTCAGAAGGCTGGCGGTTGCCAGCAGCACATGGTCACCTTATGCGGGGTTACTTTAAAATAAATTCCGGTTTCAGTCATTTGATAGCAGGGTTATTTTAAGGGTTTAGCGAATTTAGAGGGTAGCAGATATTTTCTTCACAGTACTGGTAAATATAAAATATATTGGAGGAAAAGAAAATGGAATATCCAGAAAATATTAAATCAAATGAAGACATTTTAAATGCGTTTAAAGTTGTCCTGCCCTATATTAATAAAATTACCCGTGAGGATATGGCTACGGGTCTGAGTGACTTGAATCAGTATTTAGCATATCAACCTGGGGAAAGACTGGAACTGGATCTGGCCTCAGGAAAATCCATAAAAGATATTCCGACGATTATGGAATGTATCCGGGAAAATAAGCGTACGTTTGCTGATGTTGGACCAGAAGTTTATGGGACGCCGATTAAGACGATTTTTACGCCAATTTATGGAATGAATAACGAGGTTATTGGGACCTTGAGTTCGGGAATTGATACGCATTCCAACGAGAAATTGATTGAGACCGTTAAGGCAATGGCTGATTCGACGCATACGGCATATCAGGCTGTCGAACAGGTTGCCCATAGTGCTACGGATCTCGCACATGCAGGGCAGGAATCCGTTACGCAGGCAGCGGTATTAAAAGAAAAGAACAGTGAAACCATTAAAGTCATTGAATTTATCAATAATATTGCGCAGCAGACAAATTTGCTTGGCCTCAATGCAGCGATTGAGGCGGCGCGTGCTGGGGAACAGGGGCGAGGTTTTGCTGTTGTAGCCGAAGAAGTCCGTAAATTAGCGGAGCAGTCGCGTACAGCAACGGAAAAAATTCAGGAGACTTTGCGGGAAATGAACACGGCAGTAAATGAAATTTCCCGGTCGATTGAGACTACCGGTGCAATTAGCCAGGAACAAGCAGCCTCCACAGAGGAAATCACAGCGAACTTGGCAAAAGTGGCGAAGGCAGCGGAAGAACTCAATCAGTTTGTTGCCCGATATAAATAAAATGTAGTAGCAAAAACCGGTCACTATACTATGTGGCCGGTTTTTATCGTTCAGAGAAAGCGAACGGTAGGATGGAAGGATAGAGTATACAATACACATCCGTGTGGCGCCTTGCATATTTTGCCATAAGCATAGTATACTAAAAAACATAAACAGTGTTTTTGTTGAACCCTGTTTTAACAGAAAATACAAAAATATAAGAATATTATGGCTATGCATTTAATGCCAATAAGGAGGGCTTTGTTTGCACACGATGAAAAAATATGTAGAAGATGTTTTAGCAGCGATTGAAACTAAGGATCCTGGCCAGAAAGAATTTCAAAATACGGCTCGGGAGGTTCTGACAACCATTATTCCGGCATTAGAAAAAAATCCGCAATATAAACAGGCAAAAATTTTGGAGCGTCTTGTTGAACCGGAACGGGTTATTTCCTTTCGTGTTGTTTGGGAAGATGATCAGGGCGAAGTTCAGGTGAATCGGGGGTATCGTGTGCAATTCAACAGTGCCCGTGGGCCTTATAAGGGTGGACTGCGCTTGCATCCGAGCGTTAACCTGAGTATTTTAAAGTTTCTGGGCTTTGAACAGATATTTAAAAATGTTCTTACGGGTCTGCCGATCGGCGGGGCTAAGGGAGGCGCAGATTTCGATCCTAAAGGAAAGTCAGACCGAGAGGTTATGCGATTTTGCCAGAGCTTTATGGCGGAGCTTTGTCGTCATATAGGACCAGATGTGGATGTTCCGGCCGGAGATATTGGTGTTGGTGGGCGGGAGATTGGCTATCTGTTTGGCCAATATCGTCGTCTGCGCAATACATATGATGCGGGGGTGCTAACTGGTAAAGGGCTGGAATATTGGGGTAGTCTGGCACGAACGGAAGCCACCGGTTATGGATTATTGTATTTTATGCAGAATATGCTTGAAGACAAGGGCCTAGAATTGAAGGACAAGACGGTGGCAGTCTCGGGATCGGGAAATGTTGCCATATATGCGATAGAAAAGGCGCAGGAATTAGGTGCCAAGGTACTCACCTGTTCGGATTCCGATGGCTATGTATACGATCCGGAGGGGATTGATTTGTCTGTCGTCAAGGAGATCAAGGAAGTACGGCGGGGGCGCATACGGGAATATCTGCAAAGTCGCCCCCATGCTAAGTATCATGAAGGCTGCAGTGATGTCTGGAGTGTTGCCTGTGATATCGCACTACCCTGTGCAACGCAGAACGAACTTGATCTGGCTGCGGCTGAAAAGCTGGTCAGTAACGGAGTCAAAGCGGTAGGTGAAGGGGCCAATATGCCATCAACTCTTGAGGCGATAGCGTATTTTCAAAAGCATAAGATTCTGTTTGCTCCGGCTAAGGCAGCAAATGCTGGGGGCGTAGCGGTTTCTGCGCTTGAGATGTCACAAAATTCGATGCGCTACCGCTGGTCCTTTACTGAGGTAGATGAAAAATTGAAAGATATTATGAAAAATATATTTGTAAGTTCAAAGAGTACAGCTGAAAAATATGGCTGCGTGGATGATCTCGTTGCTGGAGCCAATATAGCTTCCTTTGTAAAGGTTGCGGACATTATGTTGGCTAACGGCCTAATTTAGAAAAATCTTGTTGAGGGTGTCCCTGCTGTCGTAGATCTTGTTCTACGGCAGCAGGGACATTTTTTTGCGGCAGCTTATATGGGTTAATTATAAGTGCTTGACTAGGAATTAAAAAAGACCTATAATTAGATTGAAATTAATCCCGAGTATTTTGATAAGGATAATAAGAATAGATGAAGTTAGCAGTATAAAACGTGAGGAGTGCAGATCATGGCAGAAAAATTATTGGAAATTAAAGGCCTGCGGGCCGGTATTGAGGGCAAAGAAATTCTTAAGGGGCTGGATTTATCGGTCAATAAAGGGGAGGTTCATGTTATCTTAGGCCCGAATGGTTCTGGGAAATCTACTTTAATGAATGTGATTATGGGACATCCCAAATATGAAGTAACTGATGGCAGCGTAATTTTTGAAGCGGAGGATTTGGCCGCGGTTAAAACTTTTGAGCGTGCCCGCAAGGGCCTGTTCCTTTCCTTCCAAACCCCGGAAGAAATTCCGGGGATTACGGTAGAGAATATGCTCCGTACAGCAAAGCAGGCTGTAACTGGGCAGCCGGTGAAAATAATGGCGTTTAAAAAAGAACTGAAAAATAAAATGGAAATGCTGCGGATGGATCCAGCGTATGCGCAGAGGTATATGAATGTTGGGTTTTCTGGCGGGGAAAAAAAACGAACCGAAATTTTACAGTTGTTATTATTAAATCCGAAATTAGCGATGCTGGATGAGACGGATTCTGGACTTGATATCGATGCGGTGCAGATTGTTTCTGCCGGGGTCAAGGAATTTCATACCGAAGAAAATGCCTGTTTGATCATCACCCACAATACAAGAATTCTTGAGCAGCTTTCGGTTGACCAAGTGCATATTTTGATGAATGGCCGAATTATTCAGACCGGGGGCGCAGCTCTGATTGAAGAAATTAATGCCAAAGGATTTACTCATCTGTTAGAGTCGTAACGTCCGGATGAATATTCAAGTGATTGGGGTGGAATAAAAAATATGGAAAAGAAAAAAACATTTATCGATGACATAGAGCGTAGTTTGTATGATATAAAAAATGAAGACCGCCCGTTATATCGATCGGATTCCGGGCTGACGGAGCAGATTATTCGCGATATTTCCCGGGAAAAGAATGATCCGCAGTGGATGCAGGAATTTCGGCTGCAGTCCTTAGAAACTTATAACCAGCTGCCATTGCCCTCGTGGGGGCCATCTTTGGCAGAGCTTGATATGGATAAGATTGTGACTTACGTGAAGCCGGATGCAAAGCTGACAGGTGACTGGAAAGAGGTCCCAGCGGATATAAAGGAAACCTTTGATCGCCTTGGAATTGCGGAAGCTGAAAAAGAGTCGCTTGCCGGGGTAGGAGCACAATACGATTCGGAAGTTGTATACCATAGCATTAAGCAGGAGCTGGTTGCCCAGGGTGTTATTTATACTGATATGGAGAGTGCGCTGCGTGAGCATGAGGCTATTGTAAAGGAATACTTTATGAAGCTTGTGCCACCGAAGGATCATAAATTTGTTGCCTTGCATGGGGCGGTGTGGTCCGGTGGATCGTTCGTTTATGTGCCGGAGGGAGTGCATGTCGACATTCCTTTGCAATCGTATTTTCGGTTAAATTCACCTGGGGCCGGACAGTTTGAGCATACGCTGATTATTGTCGAAAAAAATGCCAGTCTGCATTTTATTGAGGGCTGTTCGGCACCTAAATACAATGTTACCAATCTGCATGCGGGCTGTGTGGAACTGTATGTAAAGGAAGGTGCCCGCCTGCGGTATTCTACGATTGAAAACTGGTCCCGTAATATGATGAACCTCAATACAAAGCGGGCACTGGTGGAAAAAGACGGAATTATTGAATGGGTTTCGGGCTCATTTGGTTCCCATATATCGATGCTGTATCCTTGCAGTGTATTGGTTGGTGAAAATGCAAAAGCCGAGTTCACCGGGGTTACGTTTGCTTCCAGCGGGCAGACGCTTGATACCGGAGCGATTGTCGTTCATGCAGCGCCGCATACCTCATCGAATATCAGTACTCGTTCAATTTCAAAGGATGGCGGTGTTGTCGTCTATCGTGGGGCAGTCAAGGTGACCGATAATGCACACCATGCGAAGTCTTCTGTTAACTGTGAATCGCTGATGCTGGACGATCGTTCCCGTTCCGATACGCTCCCTGTTATCGATGTCATGGCGGACGAAGTTGATATCGGACATGAAGCGAAAATTGGCCGGATCAGCGAGGAAGCTGTATTTTATCTGATGAGTCGGGGCATTAGTGAAGAAGAAGCAAAGGCAATGATTGTTCGCGGTTTTGTTGAACCGATTGCCAAGGAATTGCCGCTTGAATATGCGGTCGAAATGAACAATCTCGTTAATATAGAACTTGAAGGAACGATGGGATAGGGGGAAATATGATGAAAGTAGACAATATAGAATTGAATCCTATTTTATTGCCGACCTGGCGGTGGCTTGGGGTCAATGAACCACAGGTAGCGACAGCTATACCCACGGCAGCCCCTTATGACCGGGATCCGCGCCAGCAGCAGGATGCCTGTATCCAGCCGCTGGCAGATATGCCGCCAGCGGCGGCTGCCTTGGCTGCCAAAGCAAGGGGCGAGGAGCAGGCTCAAAACATTGAAAAATCACCCGGACGGGGGTATTTCATTGAAATAGCGGCGGGAGATAAACGAACAGCGCCTATTTTACTGGCGTACGATTTTTCTCCGGGGCAGAATGTTTTTGATGAACAAGTTATTCTGGCACATCGGGATTGTGAAGCTACCGTGGTATTGCTTTATCAGGGAGATGGGACAAGTCATCAAAATAAAATCACAGTGTACGCAGAAAAGGGCGCAAAGCTCCAGCTTGTTAAAGTACAGCTGCTGGATGAACCGACAGTTCATATCGGAAATATGAATGTATATGCGGAAGATGAAGCGGTGGTAGAGCTTTCGCTGGCCGAAGTGGGGGCTAGTGAAAGTATTACCGGCTTAAAAATGAATTTAAGTGGCAGCGGCAGCAAAGGAAATGTTCAGGCAATTTATTTCGGCGATCGGCAGCGAAAATTTGATATGAATTATATTTTGCGGCATGAAGGGCGGCAGAGTGAGGGTTCTTTGCTGGTGCATGGCGCGCTGCTGGATCAAAGCGAAAAAATTTTCCGGGGGACACTTGATTTTATTAAGGGAGCCAAGGGGGCGGCCGGGCGGGAACTAGAAGAGGTTGTTTTACTAAGTTCTGAAGTCAGAAATCGGTCAGTTCCGTTGATGCTGTCTGGCGAAGATGCGGTTGACGGGCATCATGCTGTCAGTGTGGGTAAAATGAATGAGGAAAAATTGTTCTATCTGATGAGCCGTGGACTCAGTCGTCGGGATGCAGAAAAAATGATAATAGAGGCATCCTTTGCCCCGCTGCTGGCGAGAATTCCTGTGGAATACATCCGTGAACGGATTGAAGAATATATTAGGAGGCGGCTTGCCCATGTCGAATGAATATCGTAAAGATTTTCCGCTGCTGCAACAAAAAATGAATGGACATCCCTTGGTTTATCTTGATAATGGAGCGACAACACAGAAACCGGCAGCTGTAATCGATGCGATTAATACCTATTATAGCCGGTATAATGCAAACCCGCATCGGGGCGCTTATGATCTAAGCGTCAAGGCTACGGACCTCTATGAGCATGCCAGAAAACGGGTAAAAACGTTTATTAATGCTCGCCACGGCTATGAGATTGTCTTTACAAAAAATGCTTCGGAATCATTAAATTTACTGGCCTATAGTTATGGTATGAATTTTGTTGAGGCTGGTGATGAAATTGTAATCAGCATTGCCGAGCACCACAGCAATCTTATTCCCTGGCAGCAGGTAGCGAAAGCCCGTGGAGCGGTTTTGAAATATATGTATCTTGATGAGACTGGCAGAATCGACACCGAAGAAATTGAAAATAAGATAACAGCAAAAACCAAGATTGTTGCGGTGACACATGTGTCAAATGTGCTGGGGATGGTAAACCCAGTAGCGGACATTGTCAAAAAAGCACATAGTGTCGGAGCCGTTGTCGTCGTGGATGGAGCGCAGAGCGTGCCGCATATGAAAATCGATGTCCAGGCTCTTGACGCAGATTTTCTGGTGTTTTCCGGGCATAAAATGCTTTCGCCAATGGGAATCGGTGTATTGTACGGCAAAGAGGAACTGCTCGATAAAATGCCGCCGTTCCTTTTTGGCGGCGATATGATTGAATATGTGGAAGAACAGGATGCAACGTTTGCTCCACTGCCGGCCAAATTTGAAGCCGGTACGCAAAATGTCGGTGGGGCCGTAGGCCTGGCCGCTGCTATCGACTATATCAATCAGGTTGGGTTTGAGGAAATTGAACGCAGAGAAAAAGAGCTTATGGAGTATGCTGTAGCGAAACTTAGAGAATTGCCTTATATAGAACTTTATGGCTGTACAGAGCTCAAAGACAAAACGGGTGTGATTACGTTTAATATTAAGGACATCCATCCCCATGATGTGGCGTCTATTCTTGATGCTGATGGGGTGGCTATTCGTGCCGGACATCACTGTGCACAGCCGTTAATGAAATATTTGAAGGTCAATGCGACTTGCCGGGCAAGCGTATACTTTTACAATACACGGGCTGAAATTGATCAGCTTGTGGCAAGCCTGGGAAAAGTGAGAGGGGTGATGGGGTTTGGATCTTAGTGGGATTTATACGGAACTGATTGCTGAGCACAATAAGTCGCAGCATAATAAACGCCATTTAACGGCGCCGACGGCGGTCCTCAAGGGGAAAAATCCAAGTTGTGGGGATGAAATAACGCTTGAAGTTGAAGTTCTGGATGGAATCATTCAGGATGCGGCCTTTCATGGTATCGGCTGTGCGATTTCACAGGCCTCAACATCCATCATGATTGATCTTGTGCGGGGAAAGTCTGTTGGAGAAGCACAGGCGCTTATTGATACCTTTATCGGCATGATCAAGCGTGAAGTTACCGAGGATGCCGAGCTCGAGTCGCTGGAAGAAGCACTGGCCCTGAAAAATATTTCTAATATGCCAGCGCGGGTAAAATGTGCCGTATTGTCGTGGCACACACTCGAATCGGCGCTGCAAAGTATTACGGCAAGCGAACAATAAAAAGAGGAATTATCTCAGCTGAGATAATTCCTCTTTTTATCGCGTGTATTCGATTAATGTATCGCGGCCAGCTGTTACAATCGGTTCGGTGGTGCTGGATATGGCCTTAATACGTTCGGTATTGACAATTAAAACGGGAGAAATCATATTGATATCGTTCGCTTTCAATACGGAAAAATCAAGTTCCAGCACCGGCGTGCCAGCCGTTACATAATCTCCTCGTTGCTTAAGTGCATGTAAACCATTGCCATTGAGGATTACCGTATCAAGCCCGATGTGGACAAGAACCTGAATTCCATCCGGCGTGGTCACGGCAAAAGCATGTTTGGTGTCGAAGAAGAGTGTGATTTGTCCTTCACAGGGAGCGAGAACCAAGGGTCCTTCAGCCAGAACCGCAATGCCATCGCCCGTAAGCTTTTCAGCAAAAACCGGATCCGGGACAGCTGTTAAAGGAATCGTTTGTCCGGAAAAGGGGGCAAGAATTTTTTGTACAGGAGTGACGTCCTTGAATTGTTCAGTCAATGAAGCTGGGTCAAAGTCATGTTCCACATCGTCACCTTCTTTCAGGATATGTTTGTGAAATTTTCTTACATATATTGTACTCCCTGCTATGGGCAGGATACAAGAAGTTTTTGTCGTTGCTTAAAATATCCTTTATTAAGGGATTTCTGGTATGGTTTTACTTATGGTGTTGTGTTTGATAATGTCAGAAACTTTCTGGTCGACTTCAAGCGATCGCTTATGCAAGGATTCGGCCGTTTCAAGTTCAGCACTATCATCCATAGCAAGTCCGGCGGCAAAATGCGTCCAGGCACTTACAGATAGTTCATCTGCCTGTAAGCGGAGCGCCTGAAGGTGCTGGGCACCATCAGGAATGGTAAGTTCCTGCAGGCGGTGACTGCGGCCTTCGATAGCGGGGATAATCTCAGAGTCGATCAACTGCTTTATCTGTTGGCGCTGGGCCATATTTGGCAAGGCTTCCTGACGGGTGGTCAGCTTTTTAAATCTTGCCTGCTGTTGCAGAAAAAGATTATTGTAATCGTCAATAATTTTCTGACTCTGCTCGATGTAGGCGGCGATATCTTTGTTTTGCAGCTGATTGATGGCATTGAGATAGTCACGATAATTTTTTATATAGGATACTTGCCAGCGTCCGTTGTCATCGGCTTCAAGTTGTACTTTTAATGTGAATGGTGTCTGGGTATACTCTTCCAGTACTTGGATATCAGCTGTTGCCGAGCGCCCCTCTTTTTTTATGTCACCAATTTTTTGGATGGCTGTCGTCCGCAGTAAGGTGCGCTCAAGCAATTCATCAAAATCAATGCCTAGCTGCTGTCCTTTTAAAATAGAGGTTCCGGACGGATCCTGCCAGGAGCCTTCATTGATATATGTGTCAATCGATTTTTCCATGCCGCTGATAATGGTTGGCTTGACGAGAACATAAAATTTTTCAAACAAGGCTTTCGTTGAATTGTTTAAGGTCTTATCATAGGAAAACATATCAAGGGTCAAATCATCATAAGCTTTGCTGGCAATTAAGTCTATATTGGCGTATTTGTGAAAGGCAGCTGTATCGTGGCTTTTTATTGATGCCTGAAGCTGTTCCAGTGCATATTCCGGGGTCCGGGTGTAGATGAAAAAGTACCAGGCCCAGCCACCGAGGATTAAGGAGAAAATTATAATCAGTGTCAGTAAATCATGAGATTGACGGGCAAAGGCACGCTGCTCAAGGCGTGCTTTCCAGGTGATATCGTCCATATATACAGCTCCTGTTTTCATAACTTAATACATACGATTATACCGCAAAAATGCAGCGGACGGGAGATAAATATGGAAAAATAAAAAAGATTGACAAGAAAGCAATGTTTAGATATAATATTTGATGTTGGCAGTAAAAACTGAACATTGGGGTATCGCCAAGTTGGTAAGGCACGGGATTCTGAATCCCGCATGCGTTGGTTCGAGTCCAGCTACCCCAGCCATTTGTAAGGACAGCACCGTAGCTACGGTGCTTTTTTGTTTGCAAGGGAATAGATAAATAAGGCGGCAGTCATTTGTTGACTGCCGCCTTTGTTTTGTAAGTTGTTTAGCGATCCGATAAATTTGTCGGATCGAGATCAATTTCCTTTAATGGAATTAAGGTTGTCTTATATTTCATTTTATACCAGAAATAGAAGATAAGAATAATTGGAATTCCGATGTAAGTGGCAATGGCGCCGTTCCAGTCGATCGTATTGCCCATAAAGGCACCATAGTTCTGGCCGAGCATAACGACCAGACAGAGTGCCAAGGCAAAAAACGAGCCAAATGGAAAAAGCTTTGCCCGGTACTTGAGGGTTTGCAGATCTTTTCCCTGGGCGATAAAGGCCCGACGGAAGCGATAATGACAGATCGCAATACCAACCCAGACGACAAAACCGGTCATTCCGGATAAATTCAGCAGCCAGGTATAGGCGGTTCCTTCCCCGATCAGTGAGGTCAGAAAAGCAAGAAGTCCGAAAGCCGTTGTCAAAAACAAAGCATTAGTAGGTACACCGCGTTTGTTGACTTTGGCAAATACCGCGGGAGCGGAACCTTCTTTAGCCATCGCATACAGCATCCGGGTTGAGGCATAAAGGCCCGAGTTGCCGCAAGAAAGCACCGAGGTCAGGATGACGAAGTTCATCAAGGAGGCGGCGGCATTAAAGCCTGCCCGATCAAGGACGAGCGTGAACGGACTTACGGCTACATTTTCAACATCAGTGTTCAACAGGTTTGGATCGGTATAAGGAAGCAAAAAGCCGATGACAATCATCGTGCCGATGTAAAACAAAAGAATGCGCCAAAAAACGTTATTGATAGCTTTTGGTACGTTTTTTTCCGGGTCTTCACTTTCTCCGGCAGCGATGCCGACGAGCTCTGTCCCCTGAAAAGAAAAGGCTGCAATCATAAAGATGCCAACAATGGAGCCGACCCCTCCGACAAAAGGCGCTTCCCCGGTTGACCAGTTTTTAAACCCAGGGGAAGCATCTCCGATTACGCCGAAGATTAAAAGGGCACCAATTGTCAGGAAAACAATAACCATGCCGACTTTTATGCTGGCGAACCAGTATTCACTTTCCCCGTAAGCACGTGTTGACAGGTAATTCAAAATAAATAAAATGACGAGAAAAGCCGCACTCCAAACAATGGCAGGCGTATCAGGAAACCAGAATTTCATTACCAAGGCTCCGGCGATGATTTCAACGGCCAGTGTGATAGCCCAGTTAAGCCAGTAGTTCCAGCCAATGGCAAAGCCGAGGGCCGGATCGACAAAGCGGGAGGCATATGTGCCGAATGACCCCGATACCGGCAGGTATGTAGCCATTTCGCCGAGGCTGGTCATGATGAAATACACCATAACGCCAATTACCGCATAGGCAGTCAGGGCACCTCCCGGGCCGGCGGTGCTGATAGAGGCTCCGCTGGCCAGAAACAGGCCTGTCCCGAGGGCCCCGCCAATGGCGATCATATTCATGTGCCGGGTCTTCAGGCTTCGTTTAAGCTCACCCTTTTGAGCAGCCGCAGTGGCTGGCTGCATCGATAAGGGAAGCTCTTCTTCTTTGATACTCACAAAATCCACTCCATTTCTTAAATTAAACAGTTCTTTTTTTATCAGGTTGATATTGCATTTTCATTCTAATGTATATGTACTATAAAAAATAGCATTGTAAAAAGAACATAGATACAATACTTTATTTTACACGAAAATGACGACAGATGCTAATTTTATTTTCGATATTATTTAAAAGCTCTAATTAAGAAGCCAGTCGATGGAGGTAAGCCATGTTTTTTAATTGACCACAGGGAAGGGATAGAGTAGAATGAATTTAAAAGAAATTTTTGATAATTCGGATAAGTTTAGCGCTGGTAAAGCCAGCTGATAAGGAGAGGTGTTTATTGTATGGAGCAGCTGGGGATGCTTTCTGAAATCGTACTGTCTTTTACCGGAGATAAGGATTTTGAGACGCAGCTTGAACGAGTTCTTATACTTGTTGGCAGGTATTTTTCGGTTAGCCGGCTGCAGGTGTTTTTAAGCCATAATGCAACGGGAGAGGATTCGGCTTTATTCGAATGGAGGAGTCCGGAAACTGCCTGCAGCTTGCTGGTGGAGGCGGAAGAGCTGTTTGAACAACTGCAGTCCGTTTTAAAGCAGGGAGCGCTTTCAGAGGCTGATGTAATCAACCTGTTTGGGCGCGAAAGTGTTTTTTCACTGCCGGAAGGTAACATGTCCTTGCTGATTCAACCCATTCGTATGCAGCAGCAGGTACAGGGCATGATTGTGCTGGAGAATGGCTGGAGAAAGGGTGGCTGGACGGATGTTGAAAAAAGATTGCTACAGTTGCTGGCGGAAATGGTTGCCAATGCCTGTGAGAAAAAACTTTATCAGGCAGAAATTCTGGCATCGCGGGACAATCTGCAGTCATTTTTTAACTCTGTAGATGATTTGTTTTATATATGCCGGCTTAATGGTGAAATTTTATTAACCAATGAGGCTGTTGTGCGTAAGACCGGGTATTCGGCAGAGGAACTGGGACAAATGAGCTTGATGGAACTTCATCCGGCAGATAAACGCGAAGAAGCGCTGAAGAATCTGCAGTTGATGCTGACGGGAGAAATTGCCTATTGTCCGTTGGAAATTGAAGATCGGGCGGGACGAAGATTTCCCGTGGAAAACCGTATCTGGGTAGGCTTGTGGGATAAACAGCCCTGTATTTTTGGCATGTCCAAGGATTTGCGGAAAGAGCAGGAGGCACTGCAGTGGTTTACCAAGGTGTTTGAACATAATCCGCTACCGATGGCTATCAGCCGGGAGCAAACCATTTTGCGGGTCAATACAGCCTATCTGACAAAACTGGGCTATGTACGTGAAGAACTTATTGGCAGAACGTGCCTGGAAGCAGGCCTGCTGACGGATCCAGAAAAATTTATGCAGATGATGACGATTTTTAAACGGGATCGTCGGTTGAAAAACGCAGAAATAAATGTCCGCTGCAAAAGTGGCCGTATTATAAATGGGCTATTATCCGGCGAAGTTATAGAAAACCAGGGCGAAGTGTTTTTTTTAACGACCATGGTTGATGTTACGGAAATTGCTCATTTGACCCAAGCCCTGACAAAAGAAAAACAGCGGCTGGAGAACATCATTTACGGAACCGGAGCTGGAGCCTGGGAGTGGAATATGAAAACCGGGCGAATTTTATTTAATGGCTGCTGGGAGAGTTTAACCGGCTATTCCATTGAAGAACTGGAGGCCGATGGAATCAACGGGTACCGGCGGCGCATGCAGCCGGAGGATCTGGTTCTGGCAGAAGCATTACTGCAGGCACATTGTGAGAACGCTGGTGGAGATTATAAGTGTGAATATAGATTTAAACACAAGGCGGGACATTGGATTTGGGTACTGGCCAGCGGGCGGGTTCTGGACTGGGGAGCTGACGGAGCACCGCTGAAAATGTACGGGACTGTGGTTGATATTACAAAACTGAAACAAGCGGAGGCCGCTGTGCGGGAATTGTCTGTACGGGATCCGCTGACCAATATCTATAATCGGCGCTATGTATTTGAACATCTGCGGGTCATTTTAGCCGAGATGCGGCGTGAAGAACGGGTCGTATCGGTATCCTTACTCGATCTGGACTGGTTTAAGCAGGTAAATGACTGCTATGGTCATTTAGCTGGTGATTTTATTTTAAAAAATTTTTCGGAAATCATAAAACAGAATCTTCGTCCCTATGATGTTTTTGGGCGCTACGGTGGGGAAGAGTTTATTATCGTGTCAATGAATTCAACAAAAGAGGATTCGCAGGCAATGGTACAGCGAATTCTCGGACGTATGCGCACGGAAATTTTCCTGTATGATAGGCGGGAAATTCGCTGTACGTTTAGTGCCGGAATCGTTGATACGGCAGAAATTCCTGAAAATGATTTCTCGGTAGAGGGACTGCTGCGACGGGCGGATGAACGTCTTTATCGGGCTAAAAACAAAGGGCGTAATACCATTGAAACCGACGACGGTGACGAACCATTCGCTTAACAGTCCCCAATAGCCGGTCAGGATGGTATGCCTGACCGGCTGTTTTTCTAAAAAAAAAAACCAGGCATTGCGCCTGGCCAAAAATAAAATAGATATAAAAAATAAGTGCTTTTGAGTGGGTCACGTATAGTAACCACGAAGTTATTATATATAAAGCCGGTAAAATAGTCCAGTTTTTTTGCGTTGACTAGAAAAAGCAAGGGGAGGGAAGGAAATATTTTACTAAATAAAGAAGTATCAAACAAATAAATAAAGTGTATTGAATTTATAGGAATGAAAATATTAAGGGTATGTAAAGTCCAGGGAAGCAAAGCAGAGGCGGTGCCAAAATGAAACGAAAAAAAATATTTCTCCGCGCAGGTGCGATGATGAGCCTGCTCGTGCTACTTTTTCAATGGTGGCTGCCTTCGCCGGCACTGGCAGTTGTTCGGGTGGGTTATATTGATTTGCCCAGTAATATTGAAATTGAAAAAAATGGCTATTGCAGCGGTTATGCATATGAATACTTACAGGCACTGGCCGCAACAGCAAATTGGGAGTTTGCCTATATGCCGGGAACGGGGGGGCAACTCATTAAAAGTTTGCGACAGGGTGAGCTTGATTTGCTTGTAGGGGTTCCGGAAATTCCGGAACTACAGGCGGAATTCAATTTTTCCTGGCTGCCGATGGGGAGTTCCTCGCTGGTGTTTTCACTATCTCCCCAGAGTCCGCGGGTTCAGGTTGCCGGGTATCGGGGATTTGACGGCATAAAAATTGGCCTGTTGCCAGATTTTTATGCTGAAGCGCAGCTGGCCGCATTTAGCCGCCAACATGGATTTTCCTGTCAGGTACAGTATTTTGCTACAGTGGAAGAATTGTCACAGGCAATTCAATCCGGAAGCGTAGATGGGATTGTGGCCGATCGGAATCAATATCCGCCGATTGGCCCGGTTTTGGAAGCCTTTGAACCGCGACTGCTTTATACGGTTGTGAAAAAGCAGGATGTTGGGCGGCTGGAACAACTCAACCGGGCTGCTGGGGAAATACAGCTTAATGATCCACAATTGCTGAATCGCTTATATCAAAAATATTATACGGCAAAGCCCTCGCTGCCGTTGATGTTGACAGCGGATGAAAAACAATATTTGCAGCAGCGGGGCGAACTGGTTGTCGTGGCCTCGGCGGATCAAAAGCCCTACAGCTATTTTGAAGGGGGGCAGCTTAAGGGTATTGTTGGCGACATTGCGGCAAAACTTTCGTCAGACCTGGGAATTCCCGTGCGGGCGGTTGAAACGAAGACGTATGCAGAGGCCCTGCAGGCCATACATGACAATAGTGCGGATATCATTCTCAATTTTTTTGGCGATTACAGCTGGGCTGAGAAAAATCAGGTCAGAATTACGCAGCCCTATATCCAGTCACAATATGTTGCCTTGACGCGACAAGGACAGCAAGGCGATGTTTCGCGGGTTGCCGGCGTAAAGGATTATTTTTATACACATGTTTATCTGGAAAATAAATTTCCTGCCGGGAGCCTGCAATATTATGATACAATTGAAGGCTGCTTGGATGCAGTGGCTGATGGGCGGGCGGATATGACGCTGATCAATGCTTTTTTGGCATCGACGATTCTAAGCCGGGGAAAATATCATGACTTGCAGGTCAATTACAATCAGGTATTCCCTCACCAGAGTTCAATGGCGGTCAATATGCAACAGGATTCCCGGTTGCTGCGGATTTTAAATAAAGAAATCAACCATCTCGGTGAAGCGGAAATTTCCTACATAACAAATACCAACACTGTAGTATCTGATAAAAATGACAGCATAGAAGATTTTATTTACCGGTATCCGCTAGCAATTATTGGTTCCCTTTTAGGAACGGTTCTTTTGGCGGCATTGCTTTTTATCTGGTGGAATGAGATGCGGAAATTGCATCTGCAGCGCATCTATGATTTAGCATACAAAGATCCGGCCACCGGACTTTACAATCCGCGCTGGCTAGCGGAGTTTGTCTCCGTCGACGAGGACGATAAAAATCTGGCCGTTGTTTTTATGAATGTTCGTCACCTCGACCTGATTGCCGAACAGTATGGACAGTCCTTTTCCTGTGAGCTTATTAAGGCGATAGCGACCCGTTTGAAAGCAGGCGAAATAGCCGAAAAACTGGCTATCGAAAGCACGAGTGGAAGTTTTATCTATTTATGTCGATTTCAAACAATAGCAGCGCTGAAGTCTGCCATACAGGAGGTTTTAATAAATGACGGAGTTTTTGTTCGCGATGATATTCATATTAAGGCGCAGCTGTTGGCAGGAATATATCTTTATGATGACCCTAGGGTAAAGATGGCAGAGGCAATAAACTTTGCCAGGATTGCCTGCTGGCGGGTGCATAACACTGCCGGCATAAGACTGCAGTTTTTTAATGAGCGGTTGCAACAGACCTTGCGGCTGGAGCAGGCCATTGAGTTTCATATGGAAAAAGCCCTGCAAAAAAAAGAGTTTAAGGTGTATTACCAGGCCAAGGTCGAGATGAAGTCACAGCAGATTTGCGGGGCGGAAGCCTTGGTACGCTGGGATATGCCGGGGCGGGGCTTCTTGAACCCAGGGCAGTTTATCCCTCTGTTTGAGAAAAATGGTTTTGTCGTGCGGCTTGATTTTTATATGCTGGAGGCGGTTTGCGATTTTCAACGAGCCCGTCTTAATGCCGGGAAAAAGTTGGTGACCATCTCCGTAAATCAATCGCGACTCCATCTGTCAGATCCGGAATATATTGAGAAATTAAGGGCGGTTGCCCAGCAGTATGATTTGCCTCCAGGAACGGTGGAGCTGGAAATAACTGAAACTGCTTTTGCCGATATCAGCGACAATGAACGGCGCCAGACAATTCGAGACACCCTTGCGACCGTGCGTTCGCTTGGCTTCCTCACGTCCGTTGATGATTTTGGTTCAGGGTATTCCTCCTTGATGTTGCTCAATGATGTTCCGTGGGATACGCTGAAACTAGATCGGTCATTTTTAGAGCCGTCAGCCAATACGGAGCGAACAAGAATTATTTTACAAAAAATAATAATTATGGCCAAGGAACTTGGTATACAGGTAATCAGTGAGGGGGTGGAGACAGAAGAGCAGGCGATGATGCTGCAGAGTTTGGGCTGTACTTTAGCACAGGGTTATCTTTATGCCAAGCCTGCTCCACCGGCAGCGTTGGAACAGATTCTGGATGAAGGAGGAGATATGGCATGAAATTTTCTTTGATTGGTGCCGGGCGGGCTGGAAAGGCATTGGCAATTGCCCTGCAGGCAGCAGGCTATGAGCTGGTCGCAGTTGCCGGCGGACGCAGTGGAGCGGCCGCTGCCTTTGCTGGCGCTACTGGGGCCTGCTATTGTGAGACCGTGGCCGAAGCCGCAGGAAAGGCGAAGCTTGTCCTGCTGGCTGTGCCGGATAATGCGATTTTAGCCTGTGCCCGGGAAATAGCGGCCGAAAAAAAAATACAAAAGGAGGGGGTCGTGCTTCATATCTGTGGGTCACAAAATGCAGAGGTTTTGTCCTGCCTGCGCGAGGCTGGGGCCGCTGTCGGGTCCATGCATCCGTTGCAGTCCTTTTCTAGCGATACCGCTGCTGGCGCCGCCTGTGTCAGAGGAACCTATTTTGCCGTCGACGGTGATGAAGCCGCGGTCGCTTCGGCTTCGGATATGATTGCAGCCCTTGGTGGTTGCCGGCTTTTGGTGCCGGGGGCGCAGCGGGCACTGTACCATGCAGCGGCCTGCATGGCATCTAATTATCTTGCCACACTTTTGCAGGGGAGTGTCCGGTTGCTCGGACAGTGCGGAATTTCTCAGGAAGATGCCTTGCCGGCTCTCGAGCCGATTGTGATGGCAACTTTAAAAAATATTATGTTGCAGGGACCCGCGGTAGCTCTGACAGGGCCAATTGTACGCGGCGATGACCAGACGCTTGTTCGGCAGTTGAAACAGGTTGACGAATTGCCAGAAGAAGCCGCGCTGTATCGGGCCTTGGCTGCGTATACGATAACGATGGCAGCCAGCGGCGGTCAGCTCGAACCGAAGCAAGTCGAACTTTTGAAAAATGCGATAGGGAGTTGAACGGGAGAAAGAAACACTATATAAATATTTTTAAAATGGGACTTTTGTTAAAACATAGCAGGATGTCTATTGGATGTGTACAAAAAGCGAAATAAAACAATAAATATAGTAGAAATGGTCTTGACTATTGTAAAAGTGTAAACTATAATAAGTAACATTAGCATATGGACTGAGGACAACGGCAGGTAAGCCGGTCTGTATACTGAGATCGCAATTATAGGGGAGGGTATTTTTATGAATTTGCGCAAAAAGGTTTTGGCAGGGCTGCTTGGGGTCACAATGCTTGGCGGCATGCTCGCTGGTTGTGGGCAGGAAGCCAAAAGTGATGAAATCAAAATTGGGGCCAATTTTGAAATCACCGGGAATGTTGCTAACTATGGTGGAATGACACTGGAAGGTTTAAAATTGGCGATTAAGCAGGCTAATGATGCTGGCGGTGTGAATGGCAAAAAAATTACGCTCGTCGTAGCCGATACAAAATCTGAAGCATCAGAAGCTGCCAATTCGGCGACAAAACTGATTTCGACGGATAAGGTAAAGGTGCTTGTCGGACCGTCTACGACATCAAATGTACTGGCAACAACGCAGATTGCCACCGAGAACAAAATTCCGTTGATTGCACCTACGGGCACAAGCCCGAAAATTACGGTTGAAAATGGACAGGTGAAACCCTTCATCTTCCGTAGCTGCTTTATCGATCCGCTGCAGGGAGAAGTAATGGCAACTTTTGCGAGCAAGACGTTGAAGGCAAAGACGGCAGCCGTGTATATGGATTCGAGTTCAGATTATTCGAAGAGCCTGGCACAGGTGTTTAAGGAAAAATTCGAAGCTGCTGGTGGCAAGGTTGTTATAGAAGAAGCCTTCTTCCAGAAAGACCAGGATTTCAAAGCAACATTAACTAAGATCAAAGGGGCAAATGCAGATGTCATCTTTATTCCGGCTTATTATGAAGAAGTCGGCAAGATTGTAAAACAGGCCCGTGAACTTGGGATCAACAGCCCGATGCTTGGCACCGATGGCTGGGATGATGCAAAGGTTGTTGATATCGCTGGTGCAGATGCCTTGAATAACACCTTCTTTAGCACACATTATTCCGAACAGGATAGTGAGGTACAAGGCTTTGTAGAAGCGTTCAAGGCTGAATACAACAAGGCACCTAATGTGTTTGCTGCCCTTGGTTATGATGCCGGCAAGATGCTGGTTGACGCAATTAAACGCGCTGGCAGTGACGATCCGGAAAAAATCCGTCAGGCCCTTGAAGAAACAAAAGATTTACAGGTTGGTACGGGCATGATCAGTATCGATAAAAATCATGATCCGATCAAGAGTGCTGTTATCATCGAAATGAAAAATGGTATCAAGACAATGAAAGAAAAGATCATGCCGCAGGGCTGATTGCCGTAAAACAGGAGCTGCGGGGCAGCTCCTGTTTTTTTATAAAAAGAAGAAGAAGGAAGCGTTGCCCGACGGTTGACATGTATACAAGTTAACACTATAATGAAATATAATGTAGCTTTATATTGCATCAATGTAAATGCATAAACTGTTTGCCGCAGTCAAAAAATAACAGGAGCGGAAACGGAACCTTTGGCTAACGGGCTGAGGGTTCTTTGTTGTTTAGGATGGCTGCTGCCGTGTTGGCGTTTGCAGGAACAAGGGGAGGAAGAAAAGATGGAATTTACAGAACAGCTCGTTCAACAGCTGATTAACGGCATATCGCTCGGCAGCATATATGCGTTGATTGCTCTCGGGTATACCATGGTGTATGGAATTATTAAATTGATTAACTTTGCCCATGGGGATATTTATATGGTGGGGGCTTATATCGGATTTTTTGCGATTTCGGTGGCGCATCTGTCGATCGTACCGGCATTGATTGTTTCCATGGTCGTCACCGGGATTTTGGGGGTTTTGGTGGAGAAGCTGGCTTATAAACCACTGCGCCATGCACCGCGAATCTCTATTTTAATCACAGCGATCGGGGTGTCGTTTTTTCTTGAATATGTAAGCATGTATTTTGTCACACCACAGCCGCGGACGTTTCCCAATGTAATGGAGTCGACGGCTTATCAGCTGGGTGCATTTGTAATCAATGGGCAGCAGCTCTTGATCTTTGTGATCACCTGTATCCTGATGGTGCTGTTAACCTACATCGTGCAGTACACAAAAGTTGGCAAGGCGATGCGGGCGGTATCCTTTGATACGGAAACTGCACAGCTTATGGGGATCGATGCCAATCGCATCATTTCCGTGACTTTTGGCATTGGTTCAGCGCTGGCTGCTGCTGGCGGGGTGTTGGTCGGCGTGTATTATAACTCCATCGATCCGTTAATGGGGATTATGCCGGGGTTAAAAGCTTTTGTCGCGGCCGTGCTTGGCGGGATCGGCAGTATTCCGGGGGCAATGGCCGGCGGGGTGATTCTCGGAGTTATTGAAGCGCTTGTCAGCGGTTTTATTTCGTCAACTTTTCGCGATGCTGCGGCGTTTGGCATACTGATTCTTGTCCTCTTATTTAAGCCATCCGGGTTGTTTGGCAAAAATACCCGGGAGAAAGTGTAGGTGGCGAAAATGAATCGATTGAGAATGCAGGATATAAAAATATTAGTGGCAAGCCTGGCTGTTTTTGGACTGTTGATGGGATTGATGGGTGGCGGAATCCTTGGACCGTTTTGGGAGTTTAACCTGATTATTCTGGGGATTAATATTATCATGTCGGTGAGCCTGAATCTGATCAACGGTTACACCGGGCAGTTTTCACTAGGGCATGCCGGATTTATGGCGATTGGTGCCTATATGAGTGCCGTATTGACGACAAATTTTCAGGTGCCGTTTTTGGGGGCACTTATTGCCGGAGGACTGGCGGCAATGGTGCTGGGTTTATTGATCGGGCTGCCGACACTGCGCTTGCGCGGCGATTATCTGGCAATTGCGACTCTGGGACTTGGCGAGATCATCCGGATTACGATTATGAATATCCAGTATGTGGGTGGCGCTGCCGGGTTTATGGGTATTCCCCATAAGACGACATTTACCTGGGTGTTTTTTGTCATGCTGTTTGTGCTGTTTTTTGTGAAGAATTTTATCAATTCCTCGCACGGCCGTGCTTGTATTGCGGTTCGTGAAAATGAGATTGCCGCTGAGGCCATGGGAATCAATACGACCAAATATAAAGTTATGGCATTTGCCATTGGTGCCGGTTTTGCCGGAGTTGCCGGAGGCTTATTTGCCCATTGCTTCTATATTATAAATCCAACGTCATTTACTTTTATGGCGTCGTTTAACTATCTGATTATGGTTGTTTTAGGCGGGCTGGGGTCAATTACCGGCTCCATTGCCGGAGCTGTGGTGCTCACCGGAGTTTCAGCAGCCTTGGCTGATCTGCCGGAATTTCGGATGATTATCTTCTCGTTGGTGTTGATTTTCCTGATGTTTTACCGTCCGCAGGGCTTGTTTGGTTATATGGAAGCCGCAGATATGAAATGGATTAAACGCCTCAAAGGAGGTCGTAAATAATGGAATTATTACGTGCACAAAATGTTTCAAAGATGTTCGGCGGACTCAAAGCTGTATCAGATTTCGATGTGTATATCAACAAAGGCGAACTCGTGGGCCTGATTGGTCCGAACGGGGCCGGCAAGACGACGGCCTTTAATCTGCTGACCGGTGTTTATCAGCCGACAACGGGTTCCATTGACTTTGACGGCAAGAGCCTGGTCGGGCTGAAGCCTTATGAAATCACGCAACGGGGCATTGCCCGTACCTTCCAGAACATTCGGCTGTTTTCCGAGCTCAGTGTCATTGACAATGTAAAAATCGCACATCATTCGCATGTGAAATATGGCGTTATGGAATCGGTCTTTCGCCTGGGTCGTTATTTTAACGAGGAAGCCGAGATTGAACGCGAGGCAATTGAGCTGTTGAAGATTTTTAAGCTTGACGATAAAAAGGATGAAATTGCTAAAAACCTTCCGTATGGTGCCCAGCGGCGTCTCGAAATTGCCCGTGCTTTAGCGGCAAAACCGAAATTGTTGCTGCTTGATGAACCGGCTGCTGGCATGAATCCCCAGGAAACACAGGAGCTGATGCAGATGATCCGCTGGATTCGCGAAGAATTTGGTCTCACTGTATTGCTGATTGAGCATGATATGAGTCTCGTCATGGGAATCTGCGAGCGCATTTATGTGCTGGAATACGGTTCGGTTATAGCGCGCGGAACGCCGCAGGAAATTAAAAATGACCCTGAAGTTATCCGGGCTTATCTCGGCGGGGAGGCGATTAACTGATGACAGCAATGTTGAAAATAGAAGATATTAATGTATATTATGGGGCGATTCATGCGATCAAAGGCATCAGCCTTGAGGTTCATGAAGGGGAAATCGTAACGCTTATCGGGGCCAATGGGGCCGGGAAATCGACGACGCTGCGTACGGTTTCCGGGCTTTTAAAACCTAAAAGCGGCCAGATTGATTTTGAAGGAAAAAATATAGCCGGGCTGCCAGCGCAAAATATTGTGCAGGCGGGAATCTCTCAGGTGCCGGAAGGCCGGAGAATTTTTGCCAATATGACCGTAATGGAAAACCTCGAGCTGGGTGCTTTTACCCGCAAGGATAAGGCTGGCATTGCGGAGGATTTGAAAATGGTTTTTGGCCGTTTTCCTCGCCTTGAAGAGCGAAAGGGACAGGAAGCGGGAACCTTATCCGGGGGCGAGCAGCAGATGCTGGCCATGGGGCGTGCACTGATGA
>JBOFWE010000085.1:0-1033 GCA_051653465.1 Selenomonadaceae bacterium
AACGATCAAGATCTTCTGGCGTCGACTCCCCCGACAAGACAAGAATCGAACAAATTCCAGCATTCACACCGGTTTTTATATCCGTATAAACGCGGTCACCCACCATGGCGAATGCTTGCCGTTCATATCCCGGGAACCGCGAAAATGCACTGTCAATTATGGTGCGATTTGGCTTCCCGATGATCTGCGGCATTTTCCCCGTCGAGGCCCGAATGAGTTCGATCATCGCCCCGGTATCGGGAATATAGCCATTTTCCACTGGACAATTAAGATCGGGATGGGTCGCTATATACGCTACTCCGTCACGAATGAAATCACAGGCTTTGACAAGTTTTTCATAAGTGAGTGTCATATCAAATCCCAACACCACAAACTCCGGTGCCTGATCGGTTAAGGTAAATCCGGCCCGAATAAAATCCCGCTCAAGTTCTGGCGTTCCCAGCAAAAAAACCCGGGCCTCTTTCTTTTTTCCTGCAAGATAAGTAATTGTCGCATCTCCGGACGTAAGCACATTTCCCGTCTGGCAGGCAATGCCTAATCCACACATTTTTTTAACATAATGCTGGCTGTCTTTCGATGAATTGTTGGTCAAAAATAGAAATTCACGGCCGCTGGCTTTTAAATACTCAAGGAAATCTCTGGCCCCCGGCAATAAAGCTCCCCCCAAATTAATCGTGCCATCCATATCCAACAAAAACACCTTGATTTCCCCTAACTCCTGCATAAAGGCAGCCTCCTTTTCTCATGAAGATGCTCAAGCCGTAAGCTGTTCCCCGGTTTCTTCTTCCTGGGTGTTTTTCAGCGCCTGACGATCAAGATAGTCATATATCGCCTTTTTATTCTTCTTAAAGCCAAGCCAAAGGGCAAAATACAATACTACCGTCAGTCCGATCCATACGGGGTTGGCTGTTAAAAAGGCAAAAAACACTAGGCCCATCAAAGGTTTCCCTAAAATATTAAAGCTCGTAATCAGCATAGCCCCGGCAGGAATTGCTACCCCCACCGCCAAGGCCATATCGGTAAAAAGCGGAGC
>JBOFWE010000086.1:0-1725 GCA_051653465.1 Selenomonadaceae bacterium
TAGATCACCGACGCCGTGTAAAGCTGCAGCTCGGTATAATCCACCTCATACAGGCGAAACATCAGCTGAATCGCCAGTACCATCCCCGTCATCAGGGCAAACGGTCCCGCCGTGACAATAGCCGAATAGCTGTAGGCCTTTACATAGCCGGAAGCACTCTTGTCATTAAAAAGCTTTTTTAATTCAAATCCAATTCCTGCCATTTATCTTCGCCCCGCTTCCTCTGCATAAATCTCCCGGTAAGCTGTTATGAAACGCTCATAGGTATACAGTGCGGCAATGCGCCGCCAGCCGTTTTCCGCCAGTTTACATCGCCGCGAAAAATCACGGGCCAGCTTTATGATTTCGCCAGCCATTGCCTCATAATCCATTGCCGGGACAATGGCACCGGCCGGGCCAAAGCCATCTTCGCCATTGCCGTAGAGCACTTCACGACAGCAGCCCACATCCGTTGCTACAAACGGACGCCGGCTGGCCAGCCCCTCAAGAATGGCGAGCGGCTGCCCCTCACTGATGCTCGACAAGACCAGAATATCCATTTTTCCATAATATTGGGCCACATCGACCGAGCCGGTAAATTCGACATCGGCGAGCTGCAGCGTCTCCACGGTCTGCCGTCAGATTTCATAATACTCGGGATCCTCATCATATTGCCCCATAATTTTAAGCTGCATATCGGGAATAGCCTGCTTCACAAGGAAAAAGGCCCGCAGCAGCGTCACAATGTCCTTGATCGGAACCACGCGCACAACCGCGCCAAGGCATAATGGACCGTCATGCAACTGCGGCGGCTCTATATGAGCGAAACGTTCCAGGTGGATGCCGTTTGGCACCACCCGGATTTTTTCCGGCGCGCAGCCAAGGCTTCGTTCCGTCTCGGCATTTTTTTCAAACAGTGTAAATACCCGGCCGGCGTTTTGATAGGAGAGCCGGGCCAGACTGTAAAAGTATTGTATCCAGACCGATTTAAAATCCCCCTGCGCCCAGCTGCATTTTATGATTTCCTCCTCGCGTTCACGCGAATATATCCCATGCTCGGTGATGATAAACGGCTTTTTATAAACCGTAGCGGCAATGCCGCCGAGAATCCCGCAATAGCCGGTAGCCACACTATGATAGACGTCGGCTGACGGCAACTCCTGCTGCAGCAGGTAAAATAACGGCAGCAGCATGGAGCGAATCGTCCAGAAGAAATCCGTAAACGGCAGATAATTGTATTTTTCACTATAAGCACTCTGAATCACATCAAAAAAATCAAAGCTCATAAAAATTTCCAGCGGATCACTTTTTTTCCCCGACCGGCAAAAGATATCCAGCAGGCAGTTCAAATTTATATCCGCTGTACCGCAGATCAGATTTTTCAGGCAGAGACGCTCCGCTGCCGTCAGATGATGACTTTTCATCCCCGGAGACCGCAGCTTGAGTATGCTGTCGAGAAACACCTCATGGATTTCCACCAGATTTTCCGGGATTTTACATTTGAACTTCCCGCGATCCTTTTCCTCCGCCCCGATAGCGTAAACAACAAACTCATGCTCCGGCATCCCTTCAATCAGCATCCGGATCCAGGACGATACCCCACCGACAACATAGGGGTATGAGCCTTCCGTAAGCAGACAAATTCTCATGGCGCTTCCCCTCCTTGCAGCTGAATTTCGGCTTCGGGAGCATGCAGCCTTACCAAATATACCCCGTCGTCAATTTCTTCCACTGTACAGCCCTTAG
>JBOFWE010000087.1:0-1715 GCA_051653465.1 Selenomonadaceae bacterium
AAACCCGGCGACGAATTAAAAGAACACCAAAGCCTGAAAGAACCACAAAAAGAAGGTCGTTTGCATCACGATATACCGAATATGACAAATCCCCAGAATTAAATCAGAAAAAAATTCACAAAAAAGACCCGTTAAAAGAAAGAAGCTGTTAACTAAGTTAACAGCTTCTTTCTTTTTCAATCAAAGGGCTAAATGCTTGCCAAATCACTTTCCGCTCCTTGACACTTAGGCATTTTTTGCCAATCGGCACTGTTTTTGATTATCTCTTTTTTATTCCAATGATTTTATAAGATTAATAACCTCTTCGTCTTCAACCTGACTGAAATCATCATAATAGGCCCCTAATGCGCCAAGGTAATAAGGATCGATTTCGACAGACACTAAGTAATCTGTTATTTTTTGCAGCTCTCTGGCAGTGTCTTCCGGCGTAACAGGTATTGCAACTATAATTTTTGCCGGTTTACGTCTTCTAATTTCCTTGATAGCTGCGAGCATTGTATATCCTGTCGCAATTCCATCATCCACAATAATTGCTGTTTTACCTTCAACATCAGGATGCATTATCTTACCAAAGTATTTTTCGCGCCGTCTTTTAATCTCCATACGGACCTTGTCAATTTCTTCATGAAGCCAACCGCTGTCAACATACCCGATTTCATCCTTATTGCATACCGGTTCACCATCTTCAGCAATTGCACATAAGGCATATTCCGGATTTCCCGGATGTCCTATTTTTTTTGTAATCACAAGATCAAACGGCGCATGCAGTTTTTTAGCTATTTCAACGCCAAGAGGAACACCGCCCCTCGGCAGAGCATACACGACCAAATTGTCATCCGCATATTTTTGCAATAAAACTGCTAATCGAGCTCCGGCTTCTGCCCTATTTTTAAACAACACGACAAACCCTCCTATGCATGCAGCCTTAAGAAGCATAACTATTGTTTTTTTATAAAATTATCGTAAAAAGCTGCTGTCACCTGGTCATATCTTTTAACATCCACATTGATAGCCTTTGCATGTCCCGCTCCTGGCACCAAATATATTTCTTTGCCACCAATTTTGTTTTCAAACATTCCTTTGGCCATTTCAGGCAATACGAAATTATCTGCATTACCATGGATAAACAATACCGGTAACTTAATATTGCCAATATTCTTAATTGGCGAAATATCACTTAAGCTAAAACCTGCAAGCATTTTACAAAAAAAACTCGTATAACATAGAATTACCGGTCGCAATATTTTGGGAACTTGATAGTCGGCCAATCTTTCATAGTAAAGATTGTATAAGTCTGAGTATCCACAATCTTCAATAAGAAATGATATTCCATTATTATCATATTTACCAGCCCAGATCAACGAAACAGCTGCTCCCATCGATTCACCGTGAAGACCAATTGTGTCGTTGTTCCTTTTACTTTTAATATATTCTATGCACTTTTCCAGATCTTCGCTTTCATAAGCTCCGTATGTTGGATATTCACCACCGCTTTCTCCATGATTTCTGGCATCATAGGCAAAAATATTGAACCCGTCATTGAAGAAAAGTGGGGCGTATTTCATAATACTCCATTCTTTGTCTCGCCCAATACCATGAAGTAAAATTATTGTTTTGTTGCTGTCCTTCGGGTTTTTTATAAAAACACCTTTTAATGTATAACCATAGTCTGATACGATATCCACAGATTCTTTTTCGGCAGCGCTAAGACTGCT
>JBOFWE010000088.1:0-2247 GCA_051653465.1 Selenomonadaceae bacterium
CTGGGAACCATGGACAAAGTCCCTGCTTATATGAAAAATATACACGTGAGAAAGGTGGATTTATAACATGAAAAAATTATTAGCTGTTACAGGTTGTCCTACCGGAATTGCCCATACGTTTATGGCTGCCGAGGCGCTAAAAAAAGCTGCCGAAGCCGCCGGAGCCCAAATCAAAGTCGAAACAAACGGGGCAATCGGAGTCGAAGATGCCCTGACTGCCGAAGAAATTGCCGCGGCTGATTGTATCATCGTGGCCTGCGACAAAAAAGTTGACATGGATCGTTTTAACGGAAAACCCGTTATTGAGGTCCCCGTAGCGCAGGGAATTCAAAAAGCCGCTGCACTTGTGCAAGAAGCCCTCTCCGGGCAGGTTGCGATTCGTGGCGGAAAAACTCCGGGAAAAAACCATACCCCAATTCATGAAAGCTCCAGCGTCGCCCATGAAATCTACAAACACCTGATGAATGGTGTTTCCCATATGATTCCTTTCGTCGTCGCCGGCGGCGTACTGATCGCCATTTCCTTTCTCTGGGGCATATATTCCTTTGATCCCGCCTCTGAACAATACAATCCGACAGCTGCCCTGCTAAAACAAATCGGCGGCTACTCCATGGGCTTGATGGTTCCTGTTCTGACTGCCTATATTGCTGCCTCCATCGCTGACCGGCCGGGACTCATAGCCGGTTTTGTTGCCGGCACGATTGCCGCTTCAACTGGTTCCGGCTTTCTTGGCGGCATCATCGGCGGTTTCCTGGCGGGGTACACCGCCCTGTTCCTGATTAAGGCTCTCTCAGGCCTGCCCAAACAGTTTGAAGGCTTGAAATCCATTTTTCTAGTCCCGCTTGTCAGCGTCGCCTTTGTTGGCGTTATCATGTGCCTGCTTGCTGGTCCGGTTGCCGGCATCAATGCCTTTATGATGACATTTTTATCCAATCTGCAAAATACAAACCCGATTATTCTCGGCATTGTCATCGGCTGCATGAGTGCCTTTGATATGGGGGGGCCGGTAAACAAAGCCGCTTATGTCACCGGCACATTGCTGCTCGGGCAGGGAAACTTTTATTTCATGGCCGGAGTTTCGGCAGCCTGCATCACCCCGCCAATTCTGATTGCCCTGGCAACAACCATGTTTAAAAACAGATTTACCAAAGATGAACGGGCCGCCGGCCTTGTCAATTATATTCTCGGCTGCACGCATATCACCGAAGGCGCCATCCCATTTGCTGCCAAAGCCCCACTGACGGTGCTGCCAATCCTGATGCTCGGGTCTTCCATCTCAGCTGTACTCACCTATATGATGAAAGTACAGGTTCCAGCCCCACACGGTGGCTTTTTGATTCTGGCTCTTGTCGACCAGCCGCTTGTATGGGTCCTCTGCATTTTTGCCGGTTCTGCCATTGGAGCCGTGCTCTATGGTTTGAGCCGCAAACCAGTAACCGAATAAAAAGGGAGTCTTGTTTATGGATAAAATATTTGCCGCCAACACAATTACCCTTGATATCAAGGCAAAAAATAAAGAACAGGTCATCGATGAAATGATCGACCTGCTCGATAAAGACGGTGTACTAACCAATGCTGCACTTTACAAAGCTGCCATCTATGAACGCGAAAACCTCTCCACCACTGGCATCGGCTTCGGCATTGCAATTCCTCATGCCAAGACCAGCGCCGTAAAAACGGCCCGCGTTGCCGTCGGCATTGCTAAAGCAGGCGTCGACTATGGCAGCGATGACGGTGAAAAGGTCCAGTTACTCTTTATGATTGCCGCTCAAGACACAGATGACAACCTTCATCTGCAGACGCTGGCCAAGTTATCGCGCAAGCTCATTGATCCTGTTTTTCGCAACCGATTGTTAAATAGTAGCACTAAAGAAGATGTACTGGCCACCCTGGAAGAGATCTGACTCAAACCTAGCATATAAAAAGAAGAGTGCCGCGTCAGCGGCACTCTTCTTTTTATATGTGTCCGGCATTGCGCAACGCCCAGGCAAGCGCATCTTCGCGTCGGATTGGGCGGGCGATATAGTAACCCTGTACCAGATCAAAGCCGCAGATTCCAACGCTCTTCCATTCTTCCTCCGTTTCCACGCCTTCGGCTACAACTTCAAGGTTAAGGGCATGCATCATCTCAACAATAGCGGCAATGTACTGCAAATGACGCTGATCCTTGCCGAGATTTTTGATCAGTGTACGCGATATTTTCAGTGAATCAAACGGCAAGCGCAGCAGCTGCGCCAGTGAGGAAAA
>JBOFWE010000089.1:0-3653 GCA_051653465.1 Selenomonadaceae bacterium
AAAAAATCGCCACACAGTATCGCAAGCGATACTGTGTGGCGAAAATAGATCTCTCTAGAAAAATCCACATCCAAATAGGTTTTATTGTTATTAATACTAGCCGATATCTTCCTCTTTGTCAAATTCCTATGAAGCAGCCTGTAGGTCATATCAAACGGATTTTTTCTGCTGTTGGCTGCAACTTAAGATCTTGCCCTTGACAGTAAGATTATTGCATAATGCGTTATTCCCGTATAACAGCCCAAAATCGCCAGATAGTCCAGGAAAAAGCGGCCTGCTGGCGGAGGCGTTCCCCAGCCAAAACTATGTTCCATTAAGAGCAACGCTCCTATATGCTGGGCAAACGACGCATAGACCCCATACGCAATGATCCCGGATCCCAACACCTTGCTGTACGCAAAATACTTTTTGTGAATACCCTGCCGTTCCAACCATTTTTGCCCAACGCGCCATAACGGCTGCCAATGAAGGCCCAGATGAATTCCGATCAGGACAAAACACAGATAAGCACTTCCCTGATGAATCGCATGCAGCCAAATAGAAGCTGTTCCCGACAAGGCGTTGACCGGCAGTAAAAACTGTGAAATCAGTAGACCTGACACCATGCTCATAGAAAACGCAAGTCCCAGGGAAACGTTCATCAGTCTTATTAAACCCCAGTGAAACTTGAGAGTGCCTCTAAAAAAAGCCTTATACCAATACAAATTCAAACAATTATGCCAGAGCACCAATAAAAAAAGACTTAGGCCCAAAAGTTCATGTCTCCTATTTCCGATAAAACGGTAATTCATCAGCAGCAAAAAAGACAGCGCCATTAGGATATTTAAAAAATTTCTTTTCATCATAAAGCCCCTTTACTTTTCATAAATTACATACTTCTTTGCGCTGTCGATTATTTATTAAAACCAGCCTTTGCCAGCCAGGCGGTGATGCTCTCCCTGGAATATTCCTTATCACTGCCCTCTAATACCAGTTCATCAAGAACCGTTGATTTAGCCGCTATTTTCCTCATATCTTCCAGGCTGTGCCCGGCACCATATCCTCCATGAGTGCAAAATGGCACAATCGTCTTGCCGGCAAGCTCCGGCGCAGACAAAAAGGAGGCCGCAACCGGCGAAAGCGTATACCACCAGATAGGCGTTCCAACAAAAATCACATCATAGTCAGCCAGATGGGGCACCTGCGCCTTAAGCTCAGGCTTATAGCCGGTCTCAACCTCCTGCTTCCCCTGCTGCTCAACGGTCTTATAATCCTTGGAATAGGGCACCAGCGGTTGTAATTCGAAAATATCGGCAGCTGTCAGCTGCTGAATATTTTCAGCCAGAAGGCGTGTGTTGCCTGTATACGAAAAATATACCACCACAGCTTTTTTCCCATTTAAAATATCTGGCTTTTGTCCGCTTTGCTCCTGTATCTGTACGTTATCCCTATTCACCGGCGACAGTGCCCGGGCGCCAAAAGCATGCCAGCCGCCAAGCATAAGCAAGGCAACTGCCACAATGCCACAAATTACTTTTTTCATCAACATCAACCTTTCTAAATTCAACCAGCGTTGAAAATCATTTGTAAATCAATACCGGTTCAGTATACTCCCTGGACTCAACTCCAGCTCAAGTGCTTTTTCGTAAATAAAAATTTTTTTCTGTCAGACCACTTAGCTGAATAAAGATCGTCACTCGCGCCAGGGCAATAAAGAGCAGTCCGGCCAGAACAACATAGGCGGTTCCCAGCTCGGCAATAAACATTCCACCTACAGCCGTCCCCAGTGTTGTCCCCAGATTCGCCGCTGTCAAAAAAAGTCCATTGGCAAAGTCTGGCGCTTCCGGAACGGCATTAGCTACCCAGTACTGCGTAACATTTGCATTGATACCGCCAAGAATTCCCCACAGAATTGTCAGCACCAGCATCGGCCCCCAAAACATTCCGCAAAAAAACAGCAGCCCATAAAGGCCCGCCAAAGAAAGCATAAAAACTTGCACCGTGCGCCATGCATTGCGCACAAGCATATCTCCAGCCAACATGCTGCCAAAGATATTCATCACCCCATAGATAAAGAGCATACTGCTCGTGGCTGATAAAGGCACTGCGGTAACTCGTCCGAGATATTCCGGCAGATAATTAAATACGCCAAAGACAGCTCCGTTCATAAGCATAACTGCCAAAACAGCTGCCAGGACCTTCGGCTTTTTTAATACACAAAGCTGTGACCCATAGGATGCCCTGCGCCTTACCGGAAGGGAAGGCACCAGCCAGATCGTCGCAATAAACACCAGAATATTAACCGCGGCAAAAAAGCTCAAGGCCATTGCCAGCGAAAAAGTCCCGGCAATGAAATTGCTGATCGGCACGCCGATGACCATCCCGGCCGACACACCGACTACAATTTTCGCTACAGCTTTTGGTGCCAGCTGCGGCTTTACCGATGCCGCAGCCACACTAAAAGCCATCGAGCAATAAATCGGATGGAAAAAGGCCGGTATAACTCTGGCAAGCAGCAACACCTTAAAGCTCTCAGCAAAAATCGATACAAGATTTCCTACGATAAACACACCCAAAACCAACAGCATAACCGATTTGCGATTCATCCCGGAAAACATCAATGGCATTGTCGGCCCGGCGACCGCGACCCCCAGCGCAAACAGACTCACAAGAGTGCCGGCTTTTACGATACTTACATCAAATTGAGCTGCAATAAACGGCAAAAGCCCGATAAAGCCCATCTCTGTATTTAAAATTCCAAATACACCCACGGCTAAAATATATACCAACAGACTATTTTGTTTTGACATATGAACAACTTCACTCCAAGCAGCAAGCAGATTTCAGCCCCCATCCGCTAGGTATTCTTTACAAATTTTATGATAAGAACGTTTTTAAGCTTTATAAGCATTATAAAAACTGTTATACTGTCGATAATATAAGGCTTTATACAGAAAGGCAGGTATAGCTATGGAATTCAGAGTCCTCTCCTATTTTCTCACCGTTGCCCGTGAGGAAAATATTTCCCGCGCTGCAGAAACACTGCATATCACACAGCCAACCCTTTCCCGCCAGCTTTCCGAGCTGGAAAATGAATTAGGCGTCAAGCTTTTGAATCGTGGCAAACGCAAAACAACATTAACGGAAGCCGGATTGCTGCTGCGCAAGCGTGCGGAAGAAATCACCGAGCTGACAGAAAAAACCCGACACGAATTTTATGAAAATCAAAAACTGATCGCCGGTGATATTTACATTGGCTGTGCCGAAACACATGCCATGCAGCAACTGGCAACAGCAGCCAAAAAAATCAGCACCCTGCATCCACAAATCCGTTACCAGCTGTTCAGCGCCAAGGCGGATGAGGTACTTGAGCGCCTTGAGAAGGGTCTCTTGGATTTCGGTGTCTTAATTGAACCGCCCAATCTCAATCAATACCGCTCCATTCAACTGCAAGAACAAGATACCTGGGGACTGCTTATGCGAAAGGACTCCGCCCTCAGCGGCAAAACCGCCATCACGGCACAGGATGTCTGGGACATCCCCCTGATTGTCTCGCAGCAAACACTGCTGACCCACGAATTGTATCATTGGCTGCAAAAAGACCCCAAAGACCTGCATACGGTCGCTACCTATAATCTTTTATTCAATGCTTCCCTGCTGGTAAAAGCAGGCCT
>JBOFWE010000090.1:0-3485 GCA_051653465.1 Selenomonadaceae bacterium
GTCGATCAGTTCCTCGCGTGTCATTCCAGGCTTACGGGCCAGCCCCGAAGTAATGACAATGATGTCCGACGCCTTCGTCTTGACATAATCATCGCTGCTGGCAATAAGCCGGGTATCGATTCCCAGCATATGTGCTGTCTGCATCATATCCATCACTTTGCCCTCAGCAACCCCTGGTTTAATATCGAGCAGCACCAGTTCACTGGCAATATTTTTTAGTGCAATCACGTTCGCTGCTGTAGCTCCGACATTCCCCGCTCCAATTACTGTGACTTTCATAAAACTCTCCACCCTTCGTCTAATTTATTTTTTTATCAGAAGATCGCATTTGGCCTCATTGAGAATTTGCTGGCTTACACTGCCAAAAATTCGTCCCTGAATTGCTCCCAGCCCACGGGTTCCCATTACAATCAGATCAATTTTCTCCCCCTGACAGTAGGAGAGAATTTCATCAGCCGGATCGCCCGTTTTGAGCAATGCCGTCACCGCCGTTCCTTCCGGGACTGCCGCCAGCGCCTTTTCCAGAATTTCCTTATCATAACGCTCAGCGGCCGCCTCAAGGGCATCCCCTAAATACATCGAAGCTGCCGGATTCCGATCATCCTTGACATGCAGTAAGTGCAGCTTTGCTTCAAGCTGCCGGCTCAGCTGCAGCCCGCGCACAAGGGCGGCCGTCGAATGATCCGATCCATCGATTGGCACCAGAATATTTTTTATATTTTCCATCAAAACGCCCCTTTTTCTCGCCCTCTTCCGAGAGGATTCATTTTGTCTACACTTAGAGTATACGCATTATTATAAAATAAGTAAAATTGTATCTTTTTATAAAAACGATAGGTAAAAATATATAAAGGACAGGCAGCAACTAGGCCCCTGTCCCCTCTATATTTTGTATTTTTACCTTCCGCCAAAATCGCGGCCAAATGCGCGGCATTTTTCAAGGCCTTCGGCGTCCGGAGATTCATTGAGAATCAGCCCTTCCGCGAAAAGTCTTCCCTGCGCCCGAATCCGCGTTTCCCAGTTTTTCATCCATTCACCGTCCCCCCAGCCATACGAACCGAACAGCGCTACCAATTTTTCACTAAGACTGGGTTCCACAGCTTCAAACATCGGCAAAAATTCAGTTTCTTCCAGTTCTTCCGCCCCCATCGCCGAGCAGCCAAAGGCAATCTTATCAAAGACTTCCGCCTCAACTGGTGAAAACTCTGTCGCTGTGAACAAACTGACCTCAGCCCCGGCCGCTTTGGCTCCGGCTGCAATCTCTTTTGCCATTGCGGCTGTATGCCCAGACCCGCTCCAATACACAACTGCTACTTTTCCCATACATCGATCACTCCTTTTTCCTTCATCCTAAACAGCAGCTGCCAGCTCGCCAATAAAGCCACCGGCCTGCCAGTGGCGGCAAAACGCCCGGCTGCATTCGGAATATTCTTTAAAAATCTTTTTCGCTTCGTCAAGGTCAGCATATACCTTCCAGTAACCGCAGGCTTTGAAGTTTTTCCCATGATTTTCTATAAAGCCACAGACGTCAGCCAAGGGGTAGCCTAAAAACAGCCCGATTTCATGTGGGAACCCTGCCACCGTGGCCAGTCGCTCCCGCAGGCCCTGCAAACAGTCGAATAAAGTCAAAGTACAACTATAGCCTTGCTCTGCCAGCAAGCGCCTGCTTTCCGGTTGAGTCAAAAGAGCTTTTAACTCCCTTTGGCGATAGAGGATCAGCAATACGCGTTCGGCCTTATGCGAAAGAACTTCCAGCGAGATGCCCTTACAGGCAAAGCAGCTCTGATATTCCTGTAGCTGCGAAGAAAGACTGCTCATCTGCGCTGAAGACAAGCAGATCAGACTGGCAGGCTTTATTCCGGCCAGAGTTGCCGCACCATGAAGCGCCAGCTGCTGTTCAAAAAACCGGTTTCTTCTCATCCCTGCTCGCTCCTTTTATCGTTCTTGGTCTCATTATATAGTAAACGATAATGATTTTCAATATCATTTTTTTATAAAAAAAGACTCCTGCCGCTAAGCAAGAGTCCTACAAAATTTATTTATTCACTGAACAGTGGTGTGGAAAGATAGCGGTCACCGGTATCAGGCAACAGTGCTACAATTGTTTTCCCTTGGTTTTCCGGTCTTTTCGCCAATTCGACTGCCGCCGCAAAAGCCGCCCCCGAAGAAATACCTACTAATACCCCTTCCGTGCGGGCAAATTCGCGCCCATAAAGAAATGCATCTTCATTTTCAACAGCAATGATTTCATCATAAATCTTTGTGTTCAGGGTTTCCGGTATGAAGCCGGCACCAATGCCTTGA
This sequence comes from Selenomonadaceae bacterium, assembly GCA_051653465.1. Taxonomy (GTDB): domain Bacteria; phylum Bacillota; class Negativicutes; order Selenomonadales; family Selenomonadaceae. Next base: position 2,305 of record JBOFWE010000090.1, read on the forward strand.
ATTTTATGGGGCCCGGCGACGCCTTTCGATAAAACTGGCGAATCCGCCGGTTCAACGGCAACAATTTTGACCGCCGGATTTTTTTCTTTTAAATATTCGCCAACACCGGTTAAGGTTCCGCCGGTACCGATACCAGCGATAAATATATCGACTTTGCCTTCCGTGTCTTCCCATATTTCCGGCCCGGTCGTCGCCCGATGCGCCGCTGGATTTGCTGGATTCGTGAACTGTGACGGTATATAGGCATGCGGAATTTCTTTGGCCAGTTCTTCTGCCTTTGCTATTGCTCCACGCATGCCGGCCGCTCCGTCGGTCAGTACGATTTCGGCACCATAAGCTTTAAGCAGGTTACGGCGTTCAACACTCATAGTTTCCGGCATCGTTAAAATGGCTCGATAGCCACGGGCTGCCGCGATGCTTGCCAGCCCAATTCCGGTGTTGCCACTGGTCGGTTCAATCAGGACCGAATCCTTATTGATCAGACCCTTTGCCTCGGCTTCTTCGATCATCGCCTTACTGATCCGATCCTTTACGCTGCCCGCCGGATTGAAATATTCCAATTTTACTAAAATATCCGCTTCCAATTCATGTTTTTTGATGTAATTAGATGCTCTGAGCAGTGGCGTTCCACCAATAAGCTCTGTAATATTTTGATAAATTTTCCCCATAATAATTCCCCCCGTTTTATCTATTGTCGTTCTCGCCTATTTAAAACATATAGGTTTAATATGCTTACATTGTAACTTTATTTCCTCCCGTTGTCAACACTTCTTAAAAAATACTATAAAACATACCTAAAAAGCTGGTCATTGACTTTTGCTCCAAATTTTTATATGATATAAAAAAACATATATTACAAGTATGAAAAGAGTGATTAAATATGAAAATTTCTGCTAAAGGACGCTATGGACTCGCGGCCATGTCTTACATCGCCCAAAACTATCGCACCGGCAGCCCAATCACCATCATCAGCATCGCTGAAAAATTGGGGATTTCCAAAATTTACCTTGAACAGGTTTTTTCTTTATTAAAACGTTCCGGGCTTGTCACTTCAATCAAAGGGGCACAGGGTGGCTACCAGCTTGTGCAGGCTCCGGCAACAATTACCGTTTACGATATTCTCTCTGCCATTGAACTCGCCTTGGTCGAAAAAGCCGAAGATACCGTTAAGGAACAGGCCC
>JBOFWE010000091.1:0-7281 GCA_051653465.1 Selenomonadaceae bacterium
AGCACTTTTTGCCTTTTGTGAAATGATGAAATGCGGCGTTACCACGGTATGTGATTTCTTTTATCTCCACGGGGAAGGGATTGCCGGCGACGAGGCGGTAATTCAGGCAGCTAAAGATGCCGGCATCAGGCTCGTGCTAGCCCGCACCATGTATGACTGGAAGGGCGCTCCGGCAAGCTATGTGGAAAGTGTCGCCACCGCAACCAAGCGCACCGAAATGCTGATGAAAAAATATTCCGGAGGAATGACTAAGGTTATTCCTGCCCCGCACAGCCTGCATGCCGCTTCCCCGGAAATGATCCTGGCCGGACATGAACTTGCCCGAAAATATCAGACACCCTTTCATATCCATGTCGCAGAAGAGCCCTTTGAAGTAGAACAAATTAAAAAGGAACATGGAACAACCCCCTTAAACTATCTTCATGAACTAGGCGTGGTTGATAAACACATGGCGATCATTCATGGCGTATGGCTAACCCGAGAAGAAATCGAACTCTTAGGAAGTTCTGGCGGACAATTAATTTATTGCCCGTCAAGCAACATGTTCCTGGCCGACGGCATCACCGATATCCCTCATTTCTTAAAAAACAACATTCCGATATCACTTGGCAGCGACGGGGCCTGCGGCAACAACCGCATCAGTGTTTTTGAAGAAATGCGCATGGTATCCCTTCTGCAAAAGGTAAAGACACTCGATGCCTTATGCCTGAGCTATAAGGATGCATTCGACATGGGAACAAAGGCCGGCAGCAAAGCCCTCGACTTGCCTGTCGGGGAAGTAAAGGCCGGACTGGCGGCTGACTTTGTGGGGCTTTCACTTACAGATCTTTCCCTGCAGCCTTTAAGCACTGCCAACCAATTTTTGCCCAATCTTGTATATTCCTTACAGCCTACGGCAATAAAGCGGGTGATGGTCAATGGAATAACGACCGTTGCCGACGGAAAGCTGCAGCTGGTAAAAGATACAGGGCTACTGCAAAATATACATTCCACCATGAAATATTTAGAAGATTGAGAAGGTGATCCAATGAAATTTACAGCAGAAGAACAAGCCATGCTGGACGGGGATTATGGTGCCGGCACCCAGCTGGCCATGAAAGTCCTGGCCGCTATCGGCGAAGCCTATGACGCCCCCTATATGCTTCCGGTTACCCGCACGCACGTGGCGTTGAGCAATCAGGAAGCGGACCTGTGGTTTGCTGAAAAACTGGTAGCGGGCGGGGCAACCTGCAAAATCCGTCCGACGGTTAATCCAAGTTTTAGCTGGGATAATTTCCATGAAATTACAACACTGGACCCTGAAGACGAAGCCATCGTCAAGCGTACCCATGCCGCCTATACGCAGCTTGGCGCCATCATGACCTATAACTGCACGCCTTATTTAGAACGTAACGTGCCACGCTTCGGGGAGATTTTGTCCTTCTCAGAGTCCAGCGCCACCCCCTTCGTAAATTCCGTCTATGGCGCCCGGTCAAACCGTGAATCCGCCCAAAGTGCGCTTTGCTCAGCCATCACCGGGGTAACTCCTTATTATGGTTTTTTGCTTAAAGAAAACCGGGCCGGCAATGTGCTTGTGCATGTCGATACGCCGCTGGAGGATGATTTCGATTATCAGATGCTAGGGTATCTGGCGCCAAGAAAAATCGGCTTTGCCGTCCCTGTCTTTGAAGGAATCACCAATCCAACCAAAGAGGCCTTGATGAATCTGGGGGCACAGCTAAATACCGGCGGTAATATTGCACTGTATCACATCGTCGGCTTCACCCCGGAAGCAGCAACCCGCGAAGAAGCCTTCCAGGGGAAAACACCTGCGCAGGAAGTGCATATCACCCGGGCTGAGCTTACGGCCATGCGCAAGGAGCTTTCGGCACCCGGAGGGAAAATTGATTTTGCCTTATACGGCTGTCCTCATTTTACAATTGATCAGGTCGCAACCGTTGCCAGGTTGGTAAAAAACAAAAAATTAGCGGTGCCGCTCTTCATTATGACTTCATCGCTGACACGCAGCCTAGCACAAAAAATGGACTATATGGACATCATTACCCGCGCCGGCGGCACGATTGTCGAAGACACCTGTATGGATCAGCCCTGCTGGAAATTTCTTTACGGAAAAAAAGGCATCACCGATTCACCAAAATGCGCGTATTACACGAAGCGCCGCGACATGCAGTTTGTCATTGCCCCACTGGAAGACAGTGTTCAGGCAGCCTTAAAGGGGGCGTACTAAAATGAAAAAGACATATACATGCCATAAAATTGCCGGGGGCAGGGTATCCGGAGAGATTCTGTTTTCCAAAGATCCCATTTGTTTTTATCTCATCGATCCCAAAACCGGAATCGTTATCGAAAAAGAACACTGCCTGTACGGACAATCCATCACAGGAAAAATCCTCGTTTTCCCTTACGGAAAAGCCAGTTCTGTCGTGCAGGCCGACGGGATGTATCAGCTGAAGCTCAGCGGCATGGGACCGGCTGGCATGATTGTAGCCAATGCAGATACCACGCTGGCGGCCAGTGCGATTATTTTTGAATCCCCCATGGTAAATAAGGCAGAACCTGCTTTTTATGAAGATGCACCGCAGGGAATAAACGCCCTGCTGGATGCGGAGCAAGGAGAAATCACTCTACTGTAAAGGAGGCCTCATAATGGCAACACTTATTTGGATTATCGATGAGGAATGGCCGGATTATAACGACGAACTGGAGCTTTTGCAGCAGTCCTTACCCGAGGCTGTGATTCGTTATTCCTCCTATGATTATCAGGCAGATCTGGCCGCCTTCGGTTACCGTGCCGACATCATATTGGCACAGATTTATGCAGATATTCCGGCAGAAGTTATTGATCAACTGGAAAATTGTAAGGGAATTGCAATATATGGCGGCGGATACGATCGTGTCGATATCAAAGCGGCACGAGCTAAGGGGATTTCCGTCACGAATGTAAATGGCTACTGTGTAGAAGATATTGCCGAATATGTTTTGGCAGCAATATTCCACGGGGCCAAACAGCTTACCCAGTATCACACGGCGATAGAAAACTCTAAGTGGGGCGCACAGGCTGTAGGCGCGCCTGTTCATCGCTTAAATGGGCAGACACTTTTTATTGCCGGGTGCGGCCGCATCGGCAGGTTTACCGGACAAAAAGCGAAGGCACTCGGCATGCGAGTCCTGGCCTACGATCCCTTTGTGGACAAGCAGACAATGGCTGCTGCCGGAATAGAAAAAGTAAGCCTTGAGGAAGGCTTTCGAGCCGCCGACTTTGTAAGCGTTCACATAAAATGTGATAAAACGACCGAGAATTTGTTGAACGGCAAATACTTTGCCTTGATGAAGCCAACCGCCTATCTCATCAATACTTCCCGGGGGCGCGTTTTGAATGAACCGGATCTGATTGCCGCCATAAAAAGCAAGCAGCTGGCCGGAGCCATTCTTGATGTCATTACCCAGGAACCACCGCGTGGTTCAGAAGATATTTTTCACGTCCCGGGCATTTTAATTACGCCACACATCTCTTATATATCAGAAGAATCTTATACGGAACTGAAACAGCGGGCGGTTGCCAATGCACTCGCAATGCTTGACGGGCAGCAGCCAGCTGATTTAGTAAATTGAAATCCAGTTGGGTATCATTCAAAAAAGAAAAGGGGAGATTTACGATGAAAGCATGGGTAAAAAAAGCAATTTCTCTTGGTTTAGCCGCCAGTTTGTCACTGGCAATCGCCGGCTGCGGCGGAACAGATAAGGCCGCAAAGGAAAGCACCAGCTCATCGGCAGCTGCAGATAGCGGTGAAATTATTATCGGTCAATCTTCATGGATTGGCTTTGCCCCGCTTTATATTGCTGAAGAAAAAGGCTTTTTCAAAAAACATGGTGCCGATGTAAAAATCCAAGCCATCGAATCGAAAGCCGACAGTAAAAGCGCGCTTGCCGCCGGAAGAATTCAGGGCGTATCAACTTCAGCGGATACACAGGTTGTCAATGCTGCTGCCGGCATTGATCTGGCACAGATTTTAGCCCTGGATACCTCCTCGGGCGGCGATGGAATTATTGCCAAAAAAGAATTCTCCAGCATTGAGTCCCTGAAAGGGAAAAAAGTAGCCCTTGATACGACCGGCGGCGCAGATTTCTTTTGGTTCCAGTATCTGCTGCAACAAAAAGGGATGAGCCTTAAGGATTTTGATGTGCAATCGATGTCGGCCGGTGATGCCGGCGCGGCGTTTGTTGCCGGCAAGGTAGATGCAGCAATCACCTGGCAGCCGTGGCTTTCCAAAGCAGCCAACACGGATTTTGGCTATACGCTGATGGACAGCAAGGCAAGTCCGGGGGTAATCGTCGATACCTTTGCCATGAAGAAAGATTTTATAAAAACAAACCCGAACGCCGCTCAGGCAATTGTCGATGGCTGGTATGATGCACTGGATTATCTCAAAGAAAACCCTGAGGATGCCATTGCGATTATGGCCAAACATCTGGGAGAAAAACCTGAGGACTTGAAAAAAGAAATGCAGGATGTAACCTTCTATGATGAAGCCGGAAATAAAACGTATTTCGGCACCAAAGACAATCCGGGAGATTTCTATAAAATCATGAAAATTGCTTCTGATCTGTGGCTGCAAGTCAAGCTCATAGAAAAACCAGTGGATCCAGCCAATATTATTGATGGATCGTTCTTAAACAGAACAAAATAAAGAAATGGCCGGGCCGGGAGTCTTTGCGAAAGCTGACTCCTTCCCGTTTTACCTAAGGGGGATATATGAAATGAGCACCAATCACACATTTGCCATTGAACCGGAAACTGTGCTGCCCCAAATGCCTGATTTTGCCGCAGGCATCCGGCGCGCACCATCACGCGGTTTTCATCTGACCAAGGCGCAGACAGAAATCGCCTTAAAAAATGCCTTGCGCTATGTAGATCCAAGCTTGCATGAAAAACTCATTCCGGAATTTTTGGAAGAACTGACGACCCGTGGCCGAATCTATGCGTATCGCTTTCGTCCGCAGGAGCGCATTTATGGGCGCCCGATTGAAACCTATCCGGGAAACTGCATCGAAGGCAAGGCCTTTCAGGTTATGATCGACAACAACCTCGATTTTGAGGTAGCCCTTTACCCCTATGAACTGGTAACCTATGGCGAAACCGGCAGTGTCTGTCAAAACTGGCTGCAGTACCGCCTCATAAAAAAATATCTACAGGTCATGACGCAGCAGCAAACGCTCGTCATACAATCCGGACATCCCCTGGGCTTGTTCAAGTCAAGACCAGAAGCTCCGCGGGTCATTATTACGAATGCACTTATGGTGGGAATGTTCGACAATCAGAAAGACTGGGAAATCGCTGAGGAAATGGGGGTTGCCAATTATGGGCAGATGACAGCTGGCGGCTGGATGTATATCGGCCCGCAGGGGATTGTCCACGGAACTTATAATACGCTGCTCAATGCCGGCCGGCTGCACCTCGGGCTTTCCCACGAGGATGATTTAAGCGGCAAGTTATTTGTAAGCTCAGGTCTTGGCGGCATGAGCGGGGCCCAGCCAAAAGCCGTTGAAATTGCTCGCGGCGTTGGCATCATCGCCGAAGTGGATGGTTCTCGCATAAAGACACGGCTGGCACAAGGCTGGGTGAAGGAAAGCTATACCGACTTGCAGCAGGTTTTTGCTTCGGCACAAAAGCATATCCTAGCCAAAACCCCGGTCTCCATCGCCTATGAGGGCAACATTGTTGATCTTCTGGAATATGCCCTCGCGCACAAGATCCACATCGATCTGCTTTCGGACCAGACCTCCTGCCATGCGGTCTATGACGGAGGCTATTGTCCACAAGGTCTGAGCTTTTCTGATCGCACCGTAATGCTGGCGGCGGACCGTGAGCAGTTTGTGGAATTGGTCAATCAGAGCCTACGGCGGCATTACGCCGCAATAAAAAAATGCGTAGAACAGGGTACCTTCTTCTTTGATTATGGGAACGCTTTTCTCAAGGCCGTATACGATGCCGGTGTGACCGAGCTTTCAAAAAACGGCATCGATGAAAAAGATGGCTTTACTTTGCCGTCGTATGTGGAGGATATCATGGGCCCGCAGCTCTTTGATTATGGCTACGGACCATTTCGCTGGGTATGCCTGAGCGGCAGGGCGGCCGATCTCAAGCTGACAGACGAAGCGGCTATGGCCTGTATCAATCCCGAAGATCGGTATCAGGACCGGGATAATTATAACTGGATCCGGGATGCTGAGAAAAATGCCTTAGTGGTAGGGACACAGGCGCGTATTCTGTATCAGGATGCGGAGGGACGCATGCGCATTGCCTTAAAATTCAACGAGCTTGTTCGTGAGGGAAAAATCGGTCCGGTGATGATCGGGCGCGATCACCATGATGTAAGCGGTACCGATTCGCCATTTCGCGAAACAGCAAATATTCATGACGGCAGCAATGTCATGGCCGATATGGCGGTTCAGTGCTATGCCGGCAATGCCGCTCGCGGCATGAGTCTGTGTGCGCTGCATAACGGGGGCGGCGTGGGGATTGGCAAGTCGATCAATGGCGGATTCGGACTCGTTCTCGACGGCAGCAGCCGCGTGGATGAAATCATCAACAGTGCCATGCTCTGGGACGTTATGAATGGGGTGGCCCGCCGCAGCTGGGCAAGAAATGAGCATTCCATGGAAACCGTAAAGAAATATAATGCCGTCTATGGCACGCAAAGCCATATCACAGAACCTTGTCTTGCGGATGATGGCAAAGTGAAGGCTGCCGTGGAAAAATATTTTGCCTGACAAGGGAACAAAAGGAGGTGGACTCGATGCGAGACCTTTTACTGCGCAACATTGCGCAAATTGCTACACCGGAAGGCAACTGTGCGCAACATGGCAAGTCGATGCAGAAGTTAAAACTTTACAAAAATGCCGCTGTCTTTATCCAAGACGGGCGGATCACAGCCGTCGGAGCAGACGACACCCTCAGTCCAGGAATTATTACAGGCAATCCGGGCATTGAAATTATCGATGCTGGGGGAAAATGTGTAATTCCGGGATTTGTCGATCCGCATACACATTTTTTATTCGGTGGAAGCCGTGTTGAAGAATTTGTCGACCGTTTAAACGGAGTGCCTTATCTGGAGCTGTTGCGGCGCGGCGGCGGGATTTGCCGCACGAGAAAAGATACTGCTGAAGCCTCCTTTGCGGAGCTTTATGCCCAAGGAAAACTTTTTTTAAAAAAAATGCTGCAATTAGGCGTCACAACAGCGGAAGGAAAAAGCGGCTATGGCTTGGATTTGGAAAATGAAT
>JBOFWE010000092.1:0-1784 GCA_051653465.1 Selenomonadaceae bacterium
GAAGAGTGCATAAAAAGTGCCGGATTTGCCGATGAGGTTCTCGTGGTGGACGCAGCCAGCACGGATCATACCTGTGAACTTGCGAGAGGAATGGGAGCCAGGGTGTTGACGCATCCCATGGGAGATGCTGGGTTTGCCGGTCAGCGTAATTTTGCCCTTGAAAATACTGCGGCACAATGGGTGCTGTACCTTGATGCGGACGAAAGAATTTTGCCGGAATTAGCAGCAGAAATAAAAGAAGTCGTTGAGAAAAATGAGCCCTGCGGCTATGAAATAAAGCGGCTGAATATTATGTTTGGCAAGCAGATGAAGCATGGTGGACACCGGCCGGATTATGTAACGCGGCTGTACCCGCGGACGGCTGTTTCCTGGGACGGGGTTGTACACGAATCGCCGCAGTTAAGTGTACCGGTGAAAAAAATGAAATATGCGATGCAGCATTATACCTATACGGATTGGAACAAGTACTTTACAAAATTTAATCAGTATACGAGTCTGATGGCGGATAAGATGCGCAGCCGCGGCAAAAAAGCGGGACTGCTGGATTTGACACTGCGCCCGTTTTATGCGTTTTTTCGCTTTTATATTCTGCAGGCGGGATTTTTAGACGGCACCTTTGGTTTTGTATTTGCGGTCTTGCATGCATATTACACATTTGTAAAATATTTAAAGCTTAAATACAGCTGATTGTCGGACGGAGGTGTGTGGATGGAAACGCGAAAGATCCTGCATATTATTTATGCGAAGGAATGGGGCGGCGGTGAAAGCTGTGCTTATTTGATGAGCCGTGAGGCGGCGAAAAATGGCGCGGATGTTTTTATTGTCCTTGACCAGCGGTTAGCTGCTTTTGAAAATCGGTTCAGCGAATTTGCGACGGTTTCCTGTATGAACCTGAAACGAAATCCACTGCTCTTAAACGCAGTAAAAGTCGGCAGGCTGCTTGCAAGAGAAAAAATAAATATCATTCATATACATACCGGGAAGGTTTTACCGCTGGCTGTCTTTGCCAGGCAACTATATAAATCGGCGCATATTATCGTTTTTCGACATAATTTGCTGGCGAATAAGCAGGACGGGTGGCATAAGTTTCTTTACCGCCAGGTTGATCGCTTTGTCTGTGTATCCAGGGCGGTGTGGGAACTGCAGCGAAATTCAGCGCCGCCGTCCTGCCACGATAAATTTTCACTTGTCTATAATGGGATTGACACATCACAGTGCCGTACGGTTTATAAAAAAACAGTTCCACAACCGCCGCGGCTTGTTCTTGGCTATGCTGGGCGGATTGTCCCCAATAAAGGACTGTCTGTGCTGCTTGAGGCGCTGATGCTGCTAGAGGGTGAAGATATTCATTTAAGGATTGCCGGAGATGACAAATCAGCTTATGCAAGCAGTCTTAAGCGGAGCCTCGCTGACAGTCCGTTAAAGCAGAGGGTGCAATGGCTGGGATTTCAGCAGGATATGGCGGAGTTTTACAATCAAATAGATGTTTTTGTCATGCCATCGCTGGTCAAAGAGGCATTTGGACTGGTGCTGTGCGAGGCAATGCTGTTTGAAAAACCGGTGATTTCCACCACCAGCGGGGCCCAGGGCGAAATTGTTGATCAGGGAGAAAACGGAGTTCTCGTCAGTCCGGGATCGATAACAGAACTTGTTTCAGCGATACGGTTTTTTGCCGGGCAGCAGGAGCTGATCCGCCAATATGGACAGGCAGGAAAAGCTAAGGTGGAAAAATATTTTACCATGAAAGTATGGCAGGAAAAAATGGAAGCGGTCTACGCCGAAGT
>JBOFWE010000093.1:0-2704 GCA_051653465.1 Selenomonadaceae bacterium
GCATTGGTCCCCACTACATCAATTTCCGGATTTTCCTCCAAAAATAAAACCTGTTCTTTAATTCTGTCAGGATGCATCAAGTCATCCGCATCCATTCGAGCTAAATATTGACCATTTGCCAAATTTGCAATTTCATTTAGACGAACGGCCAGTCCCTTGTTTTCATTATCACTTACAACACGTACCCGTTTGTCTTTTATGGATTTTGCAATAGCTAATGAACCATCTGTAGAGCCGTCATCCAATAAAATCAGTTCCCAATCAGTATAGGATTGCAACAAAATCGACTGAATCGTATATCTCAATGTTTTTTCATCATTATAAAATGGCAATCCAATAGAAACTTTCAACACTAATACACTCCATTATACGGAAATTTTCACCCAATCTTTGGGCAGTAGATCTTTTGTTGTCGCATTTTTTATATTAAACCATTTTTCCGGAGCAATTACAACCTTATCTTCATGTGTATTAAGCCATGCGCCCCACCAGCTAAAACTGCTGTTCGCAATAATATTATGTTTGCACAAACTCATTAATCTCATATCATTATAGCTGTCTGTACCATTATTCCCCGTAACATAAATTGCCTGTGGAATGGATAAATGATCTTTACACCAAGAAATATCATCTGAAAAAACAAAAAAACAAGGATTATCTACCTGCGCTTCCATAAAACGAATTGCTTTTTGATAATAATCTGCTAAACAAATTTCGCCATGTACGGCATTATTTAAATAATCTCCACGCCGGACATGAAGCGATACCGAATTGGAAGCAGCTATGGCCTGCATATATGCCATATTCTTCTCATTCATCGGGAGTTTAAAAGAAAACTCCTCGCGAACAGCTTTCGCTATCGCCAAAAAATACTGCTCGCTCTGCCAGTAACCTGATAAATACATGTTATCTTTTGTAAGAATTTTTTCATCGTAGCAAATCCCGGCTTTTGCCGTCTGTGCATAATATGTTTTTTTTGTATAAAATTTCCGCAACATTCGATGCAAAATATCCATTTTCATTTCACCCAAGGCTTCACAAGCTGCATAAGGTGCAATCTGCGGTTTGACTGCAAATAGCCTTTCCAATTCATATCCATTATGGGCCTGAAACTGCTCAAACCAGCTTGTGTCCAGCCTTGCATCTTTACCTTGTGCACAAAGTGCACGATAAAAGGCATACTGGAACATTTGATTGCCTAATCCACCCATTACTCGAACAATAATCATACAAACCCTCTATTACACAATTTATTATCTGCAAATTATTTCTTGCAACGCTTTCTTAAATCTGTATTGAACAGCTTCTCGAAAAGTCTTCCTATTTTCAATCGCTCGGACCCACAGCTTTTCATCCACTTCAGATTTACTTAACAACAACATTTTATCAGCAAATATTTCCGGCGATTTCGCCAAATGAACCAATATTTTATCCTCTTCACCAAGTAAAACGCTCTCCAGACCAATTGGCGTTGAAATTATTTCCATCCCATTTGCAATCGCTGTTAAAACCCGATTTTTTGTCCCGGCACCGGCTGCTAACGGAACACAGTGAATATCCTGCCCCAACCGACAAATTTCCTGGTAATTTTCTACCCAGGTTCTATATTCAACATTCAAATAATCAACTGTTTTTAACAGCTCATAAATCCAGTGATTATACTTCCCCACCACAATAACATTTATGGTCTCATTTATTTTTTTCTGACGCAAACACTTTACTACCATTGGCAAATAATCGCCCACATACTGCTGGCTCATATCTCCCGCAAACACAAGCCGCCGTTTTTTTTGTATGCTCGTATTCTCTCCCACCATTGCTTGGAGATCGATCTCTGCTATAGAGCCACTTAAAAGCGGATGAGGCAAAAAGGCAATCTTTGAGCTTCTCCCCTGCGCCCTGCTAATATATCGAAGCCACCTGGCGTCTAACTGTCCAACGACCAGCACCGTATGGACCTTTTTAAGCAAATTTTTCTCAAAACGTAAAAACCAGAAATAATACAGCAAATATTTTACTCGTTTACTGCCCTGTGCAATTCGATAAAACCTTTTAAAAACCATACTGGTTGAGTCCGGCCCCAAAGTCATAACTTTCTTATGATATTGTTCCGGAATACAATCAAAAGCGACATTCGGATAAACCAGAATTTTGCTTGCTTGTCTAAAGGCTTCTTCATATATTTTTCCATAACAGATTCCGAGTTGCATTAACCTTTGTTGCCAGCCGGATTTGTGAACAACAAGAACCTCTACTGTATTGTATTCCTTTAAAGCCTCAATAATTTCCCAGATTAATCCCGATGGGCCACCTCGATTAAGTTTGTCTGGGGGGATTGCGGTAACAATTAAAATTTTATCCAAAAGCCCAGCTCCTATCCTCTGCCGCACCATCGACACTTATTCCAGCTACAGCTATGAGGCTGCCAACCTCTTCGCAGGCGCATAGCTTTTGTTAAATGAAGTCTGTCCAGCAAAGTTTTGATACTTTCCTTTACGGCTTTAATTAAACTTTTATCATATAATGCACGATATTTTTCAATTGCCTGCAGGGGAAGATTAAATTCCTTCATAATATCAATATCTTCTCTCGTTCGGACTTCGATATTGCAGGAACTCATGCCACCATCATCGTAGTAAGCTATTTTCTCTTCTATAAACTTAAAGTTTACTTCCGGAGAAAAATATAGCTGATAGAACATTTT
>JBOFWE010000094.1:0-2806 GCA_051653465.1 Selenomonadaceae bacterium
CGAAGAGCATTTCCTTGAGCACAATATGATGATCAGACGTTTTTTGGATATTCGGGAAAACTTTTTGAATACGGAAATAACGGCGAGCTTTGAGTTATGGGATTTCTTGGTTGAGTGCATAAACAAACATTTTTTGCGAGCTGATCTGCAATATATAAATTTTTTCAATAATAAAAAATCAGATAACATGGGGAGTGGTTCGAAATGAGGGTTAAAATATGGGGTGCTCGTGGCACGAGACCGGTGCCTGGACCAGAAACGCTTGTTTATGGCGGCAATACTCCCTGTGTTGAGATAGAGTGCGGGCAGCATAGAATTATTGTAGATGCAGGCAGTGGTATTTGCGAATTGATGAAGACCTGGATGGTTTCAGACCAGGGTATATATGCCGATTTATTTATATCACATATGCATTGGGATCATATACAGGGCCTTCCTTTTTTTACACCTTTTTATCAGGCTGCTAATTTGTTTCATATTTATGGCAGTAATGATGAATTTTATGATTTTAAGAAAATGTTGAAGGATGTTATGCGTTCCCCTACTTTCCCTGTCAGCTTTGATGCTTTGCATAGCAAAAATGTTATTAGCACATATATTCCAGGTGAAAAAATCAATTTGCAAAGTAGATGGCTTGAGGCGACAGATGGTGAGTATTTAATACCAGAAGTTGTTGTGGAAACCTTTCCCAACCAGCATCCAAATGGAGGAAGTCTTTATAAATTCCAATGTGACGGTAGTATCTTCTGTTATATTTCTGATACAGAATGCAGCAAGGAGACCCCCCAATTCATAAAAGAGTTGGTAAAATTTGTTTATGGCTGCGATTTGCTTTTGATGGATGCGAGCTATACACAGGCAGAGTATGATGGCTGCATTCCTGGTATGGGGAGAAAAGGCTGGGGACATTCTACTTGGGAAGATTGTGTTATGGTTGCCAAAAGTGCGGGTGTTAAAGAATTATGCCTTTTCCACCATTCGCCGGAAAGAAGTGACAGCGAACAGGCAAAAATCGAAGAAGAAGCAAAGAAGTGTTTTGCGGCGACAGTAGCTGCAAAGGAGGGAATGGAATGGTATATATGAATGCGTATTCGCCGGTGGTACTTGATTCAGTTAAGGAATTGCTTGATATAAGCATTTCTTTGTCGGCAGAAAAGAATTACGAAAAATTACTGGATAAAATATTGAGAGAATCGAGACGGATTACGCGATGTAATGCAGGTACTCTTTATCTTGTTGAGAATGGCAAATTGGTTTTTAAGATAGTTCAAAACGATCAACTCGTTCTTTACGGTTTTGGACAAGAAAAAAAACTTGATTTGTTGCCTTTGGATATTTGCGATTCAACGGTGGCTGGACACTGTGTTTTAACTAAAGAAATTATTAATATTCCTGATGTGTACAGCGCTTCAGGACTGGGATTCGATTTTACGGGGCCTCGCCAATATGACGCGATTACTGGTTATAAAACACAGTCTATGTTAGCTGTGCCGCTTGAAAACCATGATGGCAGGGTTATAGGTGTTTTGCAGCTTTTAAATGCAAAAGATATTCGCAAGAATATAGTTCCTTTTTCCAAACATATTGAACCGGTAATTCAGGGAATAGCATCGCAGGCAGCTGTAGCTATCAGCAATATGCGCTATGCTGAGGACCTCGATCAAATGCTGCAGTCTTTTGCACGGGTGGTTGCAAGTGCAATAGATGCCAGGAGCCCATATAACGCAAATCATACAAGAAGGGTAGTTGCTTTGATAAAGGCATTTTCTCAATACCTGCAGTCTCAAAGCAATAATATCGGTTTCGCCTTATCTGACGATGATATAAAGCAACTCATTTTGGCTGCCTGGTTCCATGATATTGGCAAAATAGCAATACCATCTGAGTTGATGAATAAATCAACGAGGTTAGGCAGTGCTTATGAGAAGGTGAAGCTGAGATTTCTTAATATTAGAGCGCAGCGCAAATATGAGTTAATGAATAAAGCTGTATTTGCTAGCGACGAATTAGAGAAGGAAGAAGGCAAACAGACGCTTTTGGATAAGTTAGCGCTCATTGATAAAGAAATGAATGAAGATATGGAATTTATTGCGATGGTTAATAGGGCCGATTATCCTACAAACGATGAGTGCAAGAATCGTATAGGGGAATTGGCAAGTCGTCGATGGCTTAATGCTGATGGTTTTGAAGAGCCATGGTTGACGCAGTCAGAGGTTGAAGCATTGACATTGTCATCCGGCACATTGACCAAACAGGAACGTGATGCAGTGGAGAGACATGTTCTTGTTGCAAAAAGAATGCTTGAACAGGTATCTTTTGGCCAAAATTATGCAGCGGTACCCCGTTGGGCTTGCGCACATCATGAATTTCTTGATGGCAGTGGATATCCTCAAAAATTAACAGCAGAAAATTTGCCGATGCCAGTTCGTATTTTGACAATAATGGATATTTTTGAAGCATTAACAGCTGAAGACCGCCCTTATCACAAGGCTCTGAGCCCAGAGGAAGCTTTCTCTGTTATGAAAGAGATGGGGAGAATAGGGAAAATTGATCAGCAATTATTAGGGATATTTGAGGAAAGCCGTGTCTGGGCATAATGAGGTAGTTTATTTAAAAATCGTGCTTGACAAATTTTCCCTGAGTTGGTATGATAATTCCCGTAGTCGCGATATAACTATCGTAGTACATTTCCCGGGCGGTTAGCTCAGCTGGGAGAGCGCCTGCCTTACAAGCAGGATGTCGGCGGTTCGATCCCGTCACCGCCCACCATTTTTTTTTTCAAAATGGCCCGGTAGTTTAGTCGGTT
>JBOFWE010000095.1:0-2805 GCA_051653465.1 Selenomonadaceae bacterium
TACAGCTTATTTGGTTGCCAGCAAGTCCTTGCCACAGGGGATTCGACTGCATATCGGCGGCGGGAACGGAAATTATGACGGCGTCTTTTTTGCGGTCGAGAAAAAATTGGTGCCCTTATCGGTTGGCGGGGCTTTTCCGGATAGTTCTTTGATTGTAGAAAACAATGGACATCATATGAATTATGGATTACGAATGTCGATCTCGCCGGGGCTTAAAATGACAACTGGCTGGCGGGGGGGAGATCCTTTTATCGCTATTTCCTATAATTATTATTAAAGGACGGGTAGAAATGCTGTATTATACAATGAAATTTTTTAGTCAAATTTGTTGTTTGTTGCCCAAATCTCTCTGTTTGTGCTTGGGTGAGTTTTTGGGTCAGGTGACATGGGGCCTTGTTCCGGCACGTCGCAAGCGAATGGCGATTGATAATGTGAGAAAATGTCTTGCACTTACAGAGATCGAAGCAAAGCGTATCGCAAAAAAAAGCTGGACTCGCTTTGGCTATATGATTATTGAAGTGCTGCGTTTCCCGCTAATGAAAAATCATATAACGGATTATGTCCGTATAGAAGGCAGGGAACATATGGAAAAGGCCTTGGCACTTGGCCGGGGGGGGATTATCGCAACTGCGCATAGTGGAAATTGGGAACTGCTAGGTGGGGCTTTGGCTTTGAGTGGTTTCCCGATTGTCGGGGTAGCGCAAAAACAGACCAATGAAGCAATGAATAAATTTATAAATGAATATCGCCGCATGGTTGGAATGCATATTACATATAAAACAGGTGTGCGGGAGATGATAACGATGCTTGCTGATGGGTGGGTGATTGGGCTGTTGATGGATCAGCGGACAAACCCGCGAGATGGCGTGATTTTGAAGTTTTTTGGACGTGATACACCCTGTGTGCCAGGTCCGGCTTCGTTGGCTCGTTTTAAAAATGCGCCAATTCTGCCGGTGTTCATTACGCAGGAAGCGGATGGGAAACATCTTCTTAAAATTTACGAACCTGTCTTTGTGGAGAAAACCAAAGACAAGCATGAAGATATTAAACGAACAACGGCGGTTTTAACCCAGATGATTGAAACGCATATACGTGAATATCCGGAAGAGTGGTTTTGGCTGCATGATCGTTGGGATTCGGCATAATGATTTTGGATGATGCGTTTATAGGGGATAAGGTCAATAAAGTATACGCAGGACAAAAAAACTTGCAGGAAAGCATATTGTTTTGTAAAATAGATGAGGGTATGATGGTCAGGAGGACTTTTAAATGCATCAGCAAACTACAATTGCAAATACAGTAACACATACTGGAGTGGGCCTGCATTCTGGCGGTGAAGTTACGATCAGATTAAAACCGGCACCAGTGGATACAGGTGTTGTTTTCGTGAGAGTTGATTTGCCGGGAAGGCCAATGGTTCCGGCAGTAGCTGCGAGTGTTACTTCAACGATAAGGGCGACGACGATTGGAACCGATGAAGTGAAGGTATTTACAATCGAACATCTGCTTTCGGCCTTGCATGCATTGCGCGTCGATAATTGTTTTATCGAAATTGATGCTGAAGAGCCACCAGTTGCAGATGGAAGTTCGCTCATATTTTTTGATTTAATTAAACAGGCCGGGATTCGGCAACAGGATAAATTGAGACAAGAAATTGTTATTGATAAGGTTTACCGTATTGATGATGGTGAAAGATTTGTTATGGTTGTGCCTTATGATGGTTTTCGCATCAGCTTTACTTCGCTGAATCCGCATAAATTAATTGGGGTTCAATATGAGGATTTTATCATTAATGAGGAAACCTACCGCCGGGAAATTGCGCCAGCTCGGACAATTGCCTACGAACAGGAAATTGAAGCCTTGAAAAATATGGGGCTTGGCCTCGGTGGTACAATGGAAAGCGTTATTGTCTACAATGATGAAGGCTGGCTAAACCAGCTGCGGTATGAAGATGAACTTGTGCGTCATAAGATTCTTGATGTGATTGGGGATTTGCGCCTGGCCGGGATTGTTCGCGGCCATGTGATTGCCGTAAAATCAGGGCATGCTTTAAATGCATTGCTGGCCAAACAGCTGGCAGAAGCTTTTTCACAGTAAGGGATGAATTCCCAGGGAAGAGAGGAACTACTATGATATTAGATATAAATGAAATTCAGCGGATTTTACCGCATCGTCCGCCGTTTTTGCTGGTGGATCGTATTATAGAGCTGGATCCGCTCAAGAGCGCAACCGGGATTAAGAATGTCACGATGATGGAACCGCATTTTCGGGGGCATTTCCCGAATAATCCTATTATGCCGGGGGTTCTGATTTTGGAAGCGATGGCTCAGGTCGGAGGACTTGCAATGCTTTATCCGGAAGAAAACCGGGGCAAGCTGGCGTTGTTTGGTGCGATGGAAAACGTTAAATTCAAGCGACAGGTAGTGCCTGGAGATCAGTTGATCATGAAAGCAGAGCTGATCCGGGTGCGCGGTGTTTTTGGCAAGCTTCATGGTGAAGCCTTTGTTGATGGGCAGCTGGCAGCCCAGGGGGATTTTACTTTCGCGATAAAAGACCCTGAAAAGCTTTGATATTTACTTGCTTTTTGCTGGAAAACCAAGCAGGATTGCGATTTTAAAGAAAAATGGCGAATTATAGCGGGATCTTGGATGTGAACTTTGTGCAAAAAAGCGGATTATAATAATAGATGCAGCATAATAGCTGGAAATCAGAAGAAAGCCGTCAGGCTTAAGGAGTTGGAATATAATGAAGTCAGACAACCGGGTTGTTGCTTATATACATGATACCGCTGTAGTTCATCCGGGG
>JBOFWE010000096.1:0-1703 GCA_051653465.1 Selenomonadaceae bacterium
GATATCATCTCGATTTTGCAGGCGATTAAAGCGGCTGGAGCTATGCATGCCGATCTTGAAATCATCTAAACGGAGGGGTTTATATGAGTATTAATCAAATCACGGGTGCGGCCGCCGCTGGCATTGGAGCTTATCAAAGTGCAGCTTCGGCAGGCACTGCTGCTAAAAATAAACAGCTTGCCGATCAGATTCAGCAGGCGCAGGCTTCCGGTAAAAGTCCGGCAGAGGATAAAAAACTTAAGGAAGCCTGCCAGGGATTTGAAGAGATGTTTTTAAATTTGATGTACAGTAAGATGCGCGATACAGTTCCTAAGGATACGTTGCTTGGCGAATCGAATGGTCAGCAGATTATGCAATCGATGCTCGATGAACAACTGACAAAGGAAATGGCGAAGGCCGGCGGTGTCGGCCTGGCAGATATGCTGTATAAACAGCTGAGTATAGGGAAAAAATAAAATGAAAAGAGGCTGTGGCAACAGCCTCTTTTCATTTTATTATCATATACTGAAGGTATGGAAATAAAATACGGAGGATCTGGAGTATGAAATTTTTAAACAAAAAGATAATAGGGCTGGCGGCGATGCTGCTTGTATTACTGCAGACGGCAGCCTTTGCGGCAGCTATACAGGTGACAGGGGTTCGAGCCAGCACCAGTGCTGAAAAAGTACGGATTGTCTTTGACGTTGATAATATACCGGTATATAAAGTTTCGACGGGAAATGACGGGCGTCAGATTCTGCTCGATTTTTCTTCGGCGGCCGATCGAACCAAACTGACGAAACTGATGGTGAAGGATGATTTTGTCACCGGAATATCGTTTTTAAATACCGGCGGTGTATTTCGGACGATTATTGATCTTAAACAGCCGGCACAGTATCAGGTGAAACAACTTAAAAATCCTAACCGGATCTTCATTGATATCAGCAAAGAATATGAGAAGACGACAAGCCAGGAAATGGCTCCGGGCCTAGTGCAGACAACGTATGTGCGTCAGGATGGTCGAGGAATGCTGACGGGTTATTTTGTTGATGTCGATACTTCCCGCTATGCGCTTCGCCCAGTATTGGCAAACGGGGTTATTGCCGGTCGCGGTACGGTAAGTGCTATGTCGGATGAGAACCAGGCTGTAGCTGCCGTTAATGCTTCTTATTTTGCGCTGGATGGGGAAATCCTGGGTTTGACAAAGATTGA
Source organism: Selenomonadaceae bacterium (assembly GCA_051653465.1). Taxonomy (GTDB): domain Bacteria; phylum Bacillota; class Negativicutes; order Selenomonadales; family Selenomonadaceae. The sequence continues at coordinate 1,192 of JBOFWE010000096.1, forward strand.
CGGTCAGGTAGTCAGCACCACTTATCTGCCCCGATCGGCGTTTGGCGTAATGGCAGACGGGACGCCTATTATCGGTACGGTGGATTACAGCGGGCAGGTCAAGGCAAAAAATATAGTTGTGCCGGTCAGCGGGGTGAATTGCGAGCGTGGCGAAAATATGCTGGTGCTTTACAATAAATATTACGATACAAATACAGGAACTAATGAATATGGTATCGAGTATGTGGTGAAAAACAATAAGGTGATTGCGGTCAATCCAGCAAATTCCCGCCTTGATCCGGGTTGTATTGTTGTATCGGCACATGGCAGTGCCAAAGATGCTCTGGCAGGCATCAAGGTTGGCGACAAAATGGAGATTGTTCAAAATATTGGTACTCCTTGGGATCAGGCACCACAGGTGCTTGGTGTTGGCCCAAGGCTGCTGGTCAATGGAACAGTTCAGGTCACGGCGGCGGAAGAGCAGTTTGGCGGGGATGTCGCTAATGGGCGGGCCCCGCGGACGGCCATTGGCA
>JBOFWE010000097.1:0-1402 GCA_051653465.1 Selenomonadaceae bacterium
GTCCATCCTGTATAATCCCCAATCGCTGAATAATTGAGCACATCGGATGCCTGGCTAAAAGCCAATGCCCGCCCCGTGCGTGATGTTACATAATGAGAAACTGGCGGCCCACCCATTATTGTCTGTATGCTATTACCGCCACTCACAGCCTGCAGGAGCCCGCCGGATGCTATAAGGCATACATCGCCATACATACAGTATATTGGACGGCTGGCGCCGCTTAGCGGTCCGAGTAGTGCGTACGTCGTGAGATCGGATGTCCGATATAAATTCGTGCCGGATGAAAAATAAAACACGCTATGCCGGTGATCCCAGAAAAGCGTGTCTACATTCATTCCGACATCGAGTTTTATCTTTATTCCAGGGACCGTGCGGAGCGATCCGTCCGCGTGATCGTATTCACAGTTTTCAGCCTGCACCAATTCACCGTCGGATATAGCCTCGGGATTTTTTGACCAGTTGAGCCCATAAGGGAACCCGCCGCTGGTCATTGTCAAAAACTCTGCCATTATACCGTCTCCTTTGCCGCCTTAATGGCTGCCAGAACGTCGGTGACAAATGCTTTATCAGAGTTCACATATTCGGTCGGTATATAGGTCTTTTTCTTAATCATATAGGATGCAATAAGCACTAAAACAGAGCAATACATATCCTTGAAAGGAACCTGGTCTGTAATTAAGGAAACATGCGGCTTTGCCGTGGAATAGTTCACTTGCCGAACCACTGCCCCGCTCGTTGTATTGAATAGACCGCCCGTAATAAAAACCGGATATCCATTCGCAGGCACAAAGGCAACGAAATTGCTTGGAACCGCCAGCCCTGGGGCAATGTCACAGCAAGATATCATTTCGGGATCTTTCATCCCGCATAGAGTAAAACTGAGAAAATCTATCGCTGAATTGATATACGGAATATTATCCGTGTCCTGGTCAAGAAGTTCATCGGCCTCAAGGTTGATAAGATTGATAAGGTCTTGCACAAGCATCATAACGCCCCCTTATATCCTAAAACTTGGCTGAATCTCAAGGCCACTATATTCGCGCCCTGCGGTCAGCTTGTAAACATCGTCCGTGATCTGCTGCACAATACTGGTGTCGGCTTTATTAATACCGCCCTGGAGCGAAATAATGGCGTACTTTTTCAACAACTCGCTGAAATAATTCGGCAAGGGCAATTCCGTCGTCAATGTCGTATCATCAACCTCGACGAAATACGGCTTATAGACGAGCGTCAGCACATCATTTGCGCTATAAATATTGTTCCCACGAATCCTGTATGTGTAGCTGTCGATGTCCAGGCTTTTGCTCTGCTGCTTTAAAATGCTTGTGCCAGCAAATACATTAACAACGCTCAAAAAATCATCAGGAAGCGCACAGGAGCCGCCTGCAAGTGTCAAAATCCT
>JBOFWE010000098.1:0-10119 GCA_051653465.1 Selenomonadaceae bacterium
GCATAAATGATTGACCGGAGTCTTTGGTACGGAAGGTTTTTGTCGTTGTGTGGTCAGGCTTTTTATATTTTAAATACAGTGGGAGGCTTTAACGTGAATACACCAAAATTCTCCAAAAAGATCGTAGAAAAACTGCAACGGCTGACACCGAGGCAACTGGTAGGAGCGGCTTTGGTGATAAGCGCGCTGGTATCCGCTCTCATTTATTTCTATCTGGCCAGCATGACCAAGGACACGGCCAAGAATCAGGCCCAGAACTTCAGCAATGTAGTGGTCGCGACCGTCGATATCCCGGAGCGGTCAGAAATCCGGGAAGAGATGCTCAAGCTGGTACCGGTTTCTAGGGAGTTGGTGGCTGCAGGGGCGGCCGTTAGCGTGGAAGAGGTCACCGGATCAATCAGCCGCATAAAAATTATGCAAGGCGATGTCGTGACGGATAAAAAACTGTATAAGGATCCTAAGATGGCAGGCTTTGTCGGAATGATTCCCAGCGACAGCCGAGCCATTTCGATTCCAATCACGGACGCGACGGGAATCTCGGGATTGGCAAAACCAGGCGATTATGTAGATGTAATGCTGATCAGCACGAAAGAATATAAGAATTCCGTTTCTGGCGAAATGCTGCTGCAAAATGTGCTGCTGCTTGGCATCAATAAAAGCAGTGAACCGGCAGAGGGCAATGGCAGCGCCGGCGACAAGGATAAATTGAAGACGGCCACGCTGGCCGTTCGCCCGGAAGAAGCGGTTCGGCTCGCAACCGCCCAGGCTGGCGGGATTTTATATCTGGCAATGCGCCCGGTTAAACCAGCCAATGGATATGCGCTGGTTCCGGAAATCCTTATTTCCTGCGGCGGCGTAGCCCCGCAGCCGGCTTTAATTCAACAGCCGGCCCCTGTGCCGGTTTCAACACCATATTATACCGGGCCGGTAAATACCGGCGCCGGAGTGCAGTCAGACGGTGCCTTTTTGCATAGCATAGCGGTTATTCGCGGCAACAGTGTAAGTGCAGTTCAAGTAAAATAAGGAGCGACTATTATGAATAAAATAGCGAGAATCTGCAAAATACTATTTTTAGCCCTTTGTTTTAGCCTCTATGCCAGCGGCGCTGTCCTGGCACAGAGCACGCTGCTGCTGGAAAATAACCAGTCTACACACCTTAATGCCGGCGATACGATCACCAGCGTGGCGATTGCCAACCCGGAGATTGCGGATGTAACCGTGCTTTCCCGGGATAATCTGCTGGTTGTAGCCAAAAAGCCGGGAACGACGACGCTTTCGATCTGGACGGAAAACGGCATGCGACAGGATTATTCGGTCAGCGTCCAGGATCGTGATACCGAAACGGCAATCGCCATTGAACAGACAATCGCCTGTCCGGGAGTAAATGTGGAGATGATAGGTAATAAAATTTTGCTGCGGGGCAGCGTTCTCAATCAGATGGAAAAAAACCGGGCAGAAAAAATTGCAGAAATGTACAGTCGTACGGATAAAGACAAGGTCATAAATTTACTGGAGATGACAGAGCCGGCGCAGATCCGACTCGAAGCAAAAATCGTTGAAATATCGACAGATAAGATTAAGGATCTTGGAATCCAGTATGGAAATGCAGCCAGTATCACCAATGGGATCGTTACCATGGGCTCTTCGGGGGTGTTTGGCTTTGGTCAAAGCTTTACCAATCCGCGAGATCCGCTGAGCACGAATGCCGGAGATTATGCTCCGATTAATGCCACCTTGAAGGCCTTGATCACCAATGGGGAAGCGAAACTACTGTCGCAGCCGAATATGGTAACGATGAGCGGGGAGAAGGCCCATATTCTCGTCGGGGGAGAAATCCCGATTCCGATTAGCAATGACAATGGGCAGCTTACCGTTGAATGGCGCGAGTATGGCATAAAACTCAATATTGAACCGCAGGTTGATGAAGAAGGAAGGATTACCAGTAAAGTGACAGCTGAAGTCAGCTCGCTTGACTGGACATCGGCAGTGGCCATCAACTCCAATGGCTTAAAGATTCCGGCACTGCGCTCGCGGAAGGCAGAAACTGTGATCAACATGCCATCCGGTAGCACGATGGCTATTGGAGGCCTGTTGAATTCGGAAGAATCCAAGCAGGTTATGAAAATTCCGCTTTTGGGTGATCTGCCGGTTCTTGGGCAATTTTTCCGCAGCACCTCAACGTCGCGGGAACGCAAGGAACTCATTATCCTCGTGACCCCGACACTGGTCGACGAAACGACACCGGCAAAAATGTCAAAGGAAATGCAGTCGTTAATTGATAATAACGGCAGTACGGATGATAAAAAAGATGATATGAAGAAAAAATAAAGCGTGGTGAAAGCAAATGGCTGAGGACATCAAGATGGGCATCATCATCATGGTATTCAGCACGGCCTCGTCTGTGGGCAAGACATTGCTTAGCATCAATATGGCAGCAGAATTGGCAAAAAGCGGACATAAAGTCTGTGTAGTGGATTTTGACCTGCAGTTTGGCGATGTCTGCAATTACCTGCAGTTGAAGCCGCAGAAAACAGTATATGATGCTCAGCTGGCAATCCAGCATGATCTAAACGAGTATGTGATTACAGACTACACGACACCTTATCAGTATGAGGATGTCAGCTTTTCCGTGCTGGCGGCACCATTGAAACTTGATGAAGCATATAATGTTTCGGCCCAGGCCGCCGCTGCGGTGGTTTCGCGGTTGCGCAGCGAGTATGATTATCTCGTGCTCGACACAACAGCGGCCTTCAGTGAACTGAACCTGGCCTTGATGGATCTGAGTACCATTATAACCTTTGTCGGCATCGTCGATTTTATTCCAACCATTAAAAATATGAAGGTTGGATATGATACGATGCGCGGGATCGGCTATGATCAAAACAAGATTCGCTTTGTGCTCAACCGCAGCAAATCAAAAACAAATATTGAACTTGAAGATGTCGAACAGCTTTTGGAAGAACCGTTTTACCATGTCCTGCCCAATGATTTTACGGCCGCCGGTCAGTCGATTCACAAGGGGGTGCCCCTGGTGCTGGATGGGCAGAATGCTCTGGCTGGGGGGCTAAAAGAGCTGGTGGCAAAGTATACAAACCGGCTGCAGGAATCGAGTAAAGGAAAAGCCTCGTTTTCCTCGCTTGTAAAGCGGTTTTTTAAATAACACCGGGAAAGGAGCCAACAGCTATGCAGGAATATCGCGTTCTCTTGATTGAATCAAGCCGGATGATGATGGAACGGCTGTCGAGTGTTATTCGCAATACAAAAGATTTTCAGCTTGTTGCCCGCTACCGGGAACCGCGGCAGGCTTTGGGTCAGGGCGGGGTTTTTATGCCAAACCTGATTTTGCTTGACATTGACGAACCTGAAAATATCCAGTTTATCCCCGAATTCGTCAGGACGTTTCCCCAAGTCAGCATTTTATGTATTGCCAGTCAGTGGGATTCAGAGGGCGCCGGTGAAATTGTCAGGGCAGGTGCCAAAGGGTATCTGGTTAAGCCGTTTAGCAAAGAAGAGCTTGGCTCAGCAATGGATACTTTCGGCAAGAGCGGCATGGGCATCATAAGCGAAGTGATTACTTTTTTCAGCCCCAAGGGCAAGAGCGGTAAGACAACGCTGATTGCGAATCTAGCGATGGCCCTGGCCAAAAAGAGCGGGCAGAATGTGGCTATTATCGATGCCGATCTGCAGTTTGGTGACATGGCAGTATTCTTCAATTTGTCCCCGCAGAGCACGATCGTCGAAGCTGTGCGTGATATTGATTTTTTATCGCCGATTACGCTTAATTCGTATTTTATGCCCATTACGGAACAGGTTCGACTTCTGTGCGGGACAAAACGTCCTGAATTAGCGGAAAATGTAAGCCCACAGTCATTTGCTTCATTAATTTCTATGGCAAAAAGCCTGTTTCGCTATATTCTCATTGATGTGCCGCCAGCCTTTAATCCGATTTCAATTGCCGCCGCTGAAGCCTCCGATCGGGTCTTTGTCGTTACCATGATCGACAGTGGGTTCGAGATCATGCATATGCAGCGTGCGTTGGAGATTTTTCAGGATGGGCCGGATTATCAGGATAAGGTTAAGGTGGTATTTACCCGCGTGGAGCCCTGCACGAAGGAGGAAGAAAATCGGCTGGCCGAAGCGCTGGGGTATCCGGTGTATGCTATTATACCCAACGAATATCTGCTGGTATCGACGGCCGCCAACAATGGCCGGATGGCAGTCGATATTAAGCCGGATTCAGGGCTGGCCCGCAGTGTAGACCGGCTGGCAGCAAAAATTTGCAGCAGCCAAGATAAGGTGGTATAGATATGTTGATTGTAGCTTTGATTTGTGGAATATTGGTGTTTGTGCTGATGCTATTGACGATCGAATACTTTACCCGCGATAAAAATGCCATTGCCCGCAAGGTTCAGCACTATGCGGCGGGGGACGCTGGAACAGGCAGCACCGCTTCTGAACAGGAAGCCGGCATGGATGCAAACTTTATGAATCTTGTCCGGTATCTCGGCAGCAAGCTGCGAAATGTGCCGACAACTAAAAACCTGGAAATAAAAATGCAGCAGGCCGGCCTGCCGCTGCTTGGCTCGGAGTTTCTGGCCCTGCTGGGCGTGCTGGCGCTTGTCTTTGGCGTGTTCAGTCTGATGCTGACACTAAAAATCAGCTATGCCATATTGGGGGCTATCGGCGGGGTGTTGGCCGGTTGGCTGTATCTGAGCTTTCGGATTTCCCGGCGCTGGTCGGAATTCAGCAATCAGCTGGGAGACGCCTTGGCGATGATGGCCAATGCGATGCGGTCTGGGTTCAGCTTTACCCAGGCGATGGATCTGATCGGGAAAGAAATGCGGGCGCCGATTTCCTTTGAGTTTTTTAAAACGCTTGCTGAAATGCGGCTTGGAGCCGATGTAGAAACGGCACTGCTCAATATGGGGCGGCGCGTGCAGAGTTCAGATCTCGATCTGGTGATTACCGCGGTATTGATTCAGCGGCAGGTCGGGGGGAACTTGGCGCAAATTCTTGACATGATTGCGCAGACGATAAATGAGCGCATTAAAATGAAGCGTGAAATCAAGACACTGACCGCACAAGGGCGGTTGTCAGGGTGGATTTTGGCAGCATTGCCGTTTGCTGTGGCGGGCATGATGGCAATGGTGAATCCCCGCTATATCGAACCCTTGTTTACCCAGAAAATCGGGCAGATCTTTGTGGGGGGGGCCCTGGTACTTGAACTCATTGGCTTTATTATCATTCAGAAGATCGCTTCCTTGGATGTCTGAGGTGGCAAGGCTTTTTTAGAGGAGCCTGGCTGCGGGGTCGGGGACCAATTTTTCGAAGGGGATACCCTCGCAAGAGGAAATATAAATTATTTAAGAACAAGGGAGGAATTTATATGCTGAAGCGGATAGTAGAACTTGCGATGATTTGCGGCAGGCAAAAAGGACAGGGAATTGTCGAATATGCACTGTTGCTGGCCTTTGTTGTCGCGGTCGCGGTAGCTGTTACAAGTGATACTACGGGGCTCGAGGCGGCAATTACCGGTGTGTTCAGCCGCGTGGTAACGGCTCTGGGGGCCGCTTAAAGGCAGTCCTTATTTTCCGGCAGGTGCCAAGCAACTATAAAAAGGAGGAATCTGTATGTTCAAGCATGTATGGCAGTTGACAAGTCTTTACAAGGGGCAAAAAGGGCAGGGCATTGTGGAGTATGCACTGTTGCTGGCCTTTGTTGTCGCGGTAGCCGTAGCTGTCACCAGTGATACCACCGGGCTTGAAGCGGCAATTACGGGTGTTTTCAGCCGGGTCGTTACTGCGCTTACGGGAGCATAAGAATCCGGGGAGCTTAAGCCTCTTGTGATGCTGCAGGAGGCTACATATTTGGGGCGGGAGATAAGCATTGGAGGTGCAAGGGCATGTGTATTTATCAAAAGCAGCGGGGGCAGTCCATCGTCGAGTTTGCTCTTATTTTACCGATTTTAATGTTTATTCTGATAGGATTTGTCTATAGTGCGATGCTTTGCCATGACTATCTTGCGCTGCAATCTATTGCCCGTGACAGTGTCCGTTCGATGTCGATCGGAACTGCACCGGCAGATATTCGGGCGCGCTATGCTGCCAACCCGTTTATGACCGATATTTACACTTGGAGTGCAGCCAGTGGTGCCGATTTTTCCCTGGACAATGATGTTCCGGTTACAGGGTATGTGACGGCAACACTGACGGCCAACTGCACCTGGGATGGCATAGATTTTGGCGGGGGCGTACACCTGCAGCTGCCGGCAACGATTCAGGCGACACTTACAATGCGCAAGGAGGAATAAAGATGTCACTATTAGAGCGTCTGGGAAAAAAGAACGGGACAGAAGAGCCAAAACCGATTTTTGCCGAGCGAAAAGAAGTATCATCTGAAGATCAGTATCAGGAGCTGAAACTGGCGATTCACCGCCGCATTGTTGATGATATGAATCTTGAGCAGCAGCGGATACTGACGAGTGGACAGCAGGAACGCCGCGAAGTGGAAAACATTATCAGTTCATATTGTGCATTGGTGCTGGAAGAGAACCCGTTTGCTGTGCCGCGCGGGGATCGCGCTGCGATCATAGCGGAAATTCTGGATGAAATCCTTGGGCTGGGCCCGATTGAACCGCTGCTCAAGGATGAGACGGTAACGGAAATAATGATCAATGGTCCGAAAAATATTTATGTGGAACGGATGGGGAAAATTCATCTCACAAAAGTACAGTTCCACGATGATGGGCACTTGATGAATATTGTGGAACGGATTCTGTCACCACTCGGACGGAGGATCGATGAGAGTTCCCCGCTTGTCGATGCGAGGCTAAAAGACGGATCGCGTGTCAATGTAATCATTTCACCGCTGTCGTTGATTGGTCCATGTGTGACGATTCGTAAGTTTACCAAGGAACCGCTGATGATTGAGAACTTAATCGGCTTTGGCACGCTGAGTGAAGACATGGCAGCTTTTTTGCGGGCCTGTGTTATTGCCCGACTCAATATCGTCGTTTCCGGCGGAACTGGCTCGGGGAAAACGACAACGCTCAATGTCTTGTCGTCATTTATTCCCGCGGATGAACGCATAGTTACAATTGAAGATGCGGCAGAACTTAGGCTGATGCAGGACCATGTGGTTACGCTCGAGAGTCGGCCGCCTAATATTGAAGGCGCCGGCCAGATCACCATTCGGGATTTGGTTCGCAATGCTTTGCGCATGCGTCCGGATCGCATCGTCGTCGGTGAAGTCAGGTCCGGCGAAGCACTTGATATGCTGCAGGCCATGAATACAGGGCATGATGGATCCTTGACGACAGCGCATGCCAATGGACCCCGGGATGTCCTGAGTCGCCTTGAAACCATGGTGCTTATGGCGGGGATGGATCTGCCGGTAAAGGCTATTCGCGATCAAATTTCCTCGTCGGTCGATCTGATTATTCATCAGTCCAGAATCCGTGATGGCAGCCGTAAGATTACGCATATAACCGAAGTCCAGAATATGGAAGGTGAAATTATTATTCTGCAGGATCTATTCCGGTTTAATCAGGTTGGGATTGATGAAAAAGGAAAAATTCTCGGGGATTTTGAGACGACCGGAATCCGGCCGAAATTCATGGAGAAGTTCGAGGCCAATGGCATAACAATTCCACTGCATTTGTTTAACCGTGATGCCGGAGATGTGAAGCAGGGAGAAGAGTGGAGGCGGTGATATTATGGCTGTGTGGATTGCCTTAGTCTGTGGTATACTGCTGTTTTTGTTTTTGTATCTGTTCGTGATAACAAAAGTTGCCCCGGCAAACCAGGTGAGGGAACGTGTCCAGCGACTCCAGCAGGTGAGGTCAATCGATGAGCAGGCCCGGGTAGAAAGTGAAAACCTGGATAAGCCGTTCAGCGAGCGCATCGTGTTGCCATTCTTCCGCGAAGTGGAAGAACAGCTGATTCGACTGGCGCCGGGACGAATTTACAAAATGCTGGCAGTCCGGATTATGCGGGCGGGAAAACAAAATATCTGGAGTGTCAGTGCTTTTGTATCCTTTTGGATGCTGTCCTCGGTGGGGTTTATGGTGGTCGTAGCTTTTTTTGCTTTTTATGTCAAACACATGGTCTTTGTCCGGGGATTTGCCCTGGTTATTTTAGCCCTGATCATTGGGGGGGCACTGCCGATCGTATTTCTTGACGGACTGATTGCCAAACGGCGGCTGTTGATGCTCAAGCAGCTGCCCGATGTGCTCGATATGCTTTGTGTCAGTGTGCAGGCAGGACTGTCCTTCGACGGGGCCATGACGAAACTCACCGATAAAATGCACGGGCCGCTGATCGATGAATGCCGGAAAATGTTGCGGGATGTCCGGATGGGCATGACGCGAAGACTGGCTCTGACGAATATGGCAGAACGTTGTAATATTCAGGATATTCACCTTTTTACAGCGGCGGTTATTCAGTCGGACCGGCTGGGGGTAAGCATGAGCAAGACCTTGCAGATTCAGGCTGAAAATATGCGTGAACGGCGCCGGCAAAATATCAAAGAAGCGGCGCTGAAGGCACCGATAAAGATGCTGTTTCCGCTGATCTTGTTTATCCTGCCAGCCTTGTTTATCGTCGTGCTGTTGCCGTCCCTGCTCAATTTGGCGGTATATTTCGGCGGCTTTGGGCGATGAAACAAATTGTTTTTGCGGTAAACGGGACCCAGTTTAAAGTGCTGTTGGCGATGACCTTCTGGCAGCGGTTGAAGGGCCTTTTGGGAACTAGCAGCCTGCCAGCGGCGCAGGGGCTGCTGCTGCCGGGCTGCAGCAGCATTCACATGTTTGGTATGCGCTATCCCCTTGATATTATTTACCTTGATCGGGAGGGTAAGATTTTAAAGATCGTAGCAGAGCTTCAGCCCTGGCAGGTCAGCGGCTGCTGGCAGGCCGCCGCGGTGCTGGAGGTAGGCAGCGGGACGGCTGCCCGACAAGGCTGGCAGGCGGGGGTTCGTCTGGAACACTTAGGCTATGATGCACATAAACATGCGGTGGAAATAAAAATAGAACAGAGAATATAAAAACGGCATCGCTGTCAGGCGATGCCGTTTTCGTCAGCAGGCTGCAATGCAGCCCTTATTTTTTTAAATGGAATGGCACAGTGGCGACAATGACATTTTTCTTCAAAATCAGCAGTGTCCGCAGCACAAGCCCGGTCTGATTATGCAGCAGGCGATGCCACCATTTGCGGGTTTCAAATTCGGGAATTAGTACAGTGATGTAATCGTTGGGCCCTTTTTCTTTTGAGAGCTCTTCGATATAATCGATCAGCGGCTGGATTACAAGCCGGTAAGGCGAATGAAGCGTTACGAGCTTAACCCCTGGATTCCAGCAGCGCCATTTATCCTCAACTTTTTGGGCGATATCATCTGAGGTTGCAATATGAACGGCCAGAACATCGTCGCCGATTGATTTTGCATACTGCAGGGTATGGGCAATGACGCTGGTGGGGGTTGAAATCGGTACGATGACAATGTTTTTGCCGCCGGCAATTTCAACGGCCGTTTCAGGATTCATGTCTTCAAGCGGTAAATGCAGCTGCTCCGCCATATCCGTGTAATGCTCCTTGATTTTTCGGAAGATAAAGATCATCAGCGGGATAAAGATCAGTACCGTCCAGGCTCCCTGGCTGAATTTGCTCACTCCGATGATAATGACGACGATGCCGGTTACAATAGCTCCTAGCCCATTGATAATGCTGCGCGGAATCCAGCCCCGTCCCTTCTGCTTGTGCCAGTGGCGCACCATTGCTGTCTGGGCAATGGTGAAGGACAGGAAAACACCGATCGCATAGAGGGAGATCAGATGGCTGGTATTGCCGTCATAGATATAGATCAGCAGCCCGGCACCGAGGCTGAGCAGAATAATGCCATTGGAAAAACTCAGCCGTTCGCCGCGCTGGCCAAGGTAGCGCGGCATATAGCCGTCGCGGGCAAGGATTGACAGCAAAGGTGGCAGGCCGTTAAAGGATGTGTTGGCTGCGAGGTACAGGATCAGCATGGTTGTGATCTGTATATAATAGAAGAAAAAGCCACGGCCAAAGGTCCGTTCGGCGATTTCAGCCAAGGAAGTCGAGTTTTCGAGTGGCAGAATATGAT